>NZ_JBHTVQ010000014.1:0-113362 GCF_042792855.1 Streptomyces sp. NPDC056600 | reverse complement strand
CACGTCCGCGGCCTCGCCGCCGTACATCAGCGCGTAGCCGTTCGCCAGGCCGTGCACGCCGCCGGAGACGCCGCAGTCCACGAAGCCGATGCCCTCCTCGGCCAGCTCCGCGGCGTGCTTCTCGTCGTCCGTCCAGCGCGAGTTACCGCCGTCGACCACCACGTCACCGGGCTCCAGGAGCTCCCCCAGCTCGTCGACGGTGGACTGCGTCGCGGCACCGGCCGGGACCATCACCCACACCACGCGCGGCGCCTGCAGGCTGTCCACAAGCTCACGCAGGCTGTGGACGTCCGAGACGTCCGGGTTGCGGTCGTAGCCCACTACGGTGTGGCCTGCGCGGCGGATCCGCTCGCGCATGTTGCCGCCCATCTTGCCGAGGCCGATGAGACCGAGCTCCATCAGTAGTTCCCTTTGGTTGCGAGGTGGGGTGTGGGCGCGTTCCGGCACCCACGTCCGAGCGTAAACCCGGCTCCGCACCGCCACCCGATGGGCGGCCCCTTGACCTAGTGCTTCGACCGGTGGCAGGCGACGCCGCGTGCGGCGCCACCCGTCCGGGGCGGATCCGCGAGGCGCGGAACCGCCCGGAAAACGGCTCCGCGGTGCGCGGGGCGGAACCCTGGCACCGCGGAGGGACAGCAGGTCAGCCGCTGAGGCGGACCGGCATGATCAGGTACTTGTAGGCCTCGTCGGCCTCCGCGTCCACGGCGGGCTTGCCGCTGAGCAGCGCCGGCTTGGTGGACGTGGTGAAGGACAGCTGGGCGACCGGGGAGTCGATGGCGCTCAGGCCGTCCAGCAGGAAGGTCGGGTTGAAGGCGATCGAGATGTCGTCGCCCTCCAGGTTCGCGTCGACCTTTTCCACAGCCTGTGCGTCGTCGCTGGAGCCCGCCTCCAGGATCAGCACGCCCTGCTCGAAGGTCAGCCGGACCGGGGTGTTCCGCTCGGCGACCAGGGCCACGCGCTTGACGGCCTCGACGAACGGGGCCGTCTCGATGGTGGCCACGCTGTTGAACTCGGTCGGGAAGAGCGTGCGGTACTTGGGGAGGTCGCCCTCCAGCAGCCGCGTCGTGGTGCGGCGGCCGGCACCCTCGAAACCGATCAGGCCCTCGCCCTTGCCGGAGCCGGAGAGCGCCAGGATCACGCTGTCACCGCTGGTCAGCGCCTTGGCGGTGTCCAGCAGTGTCTTGGCGGGCACCAGCGCGACCGCGGAGGCGTCCGGGTTCTCCGGCTTCCACAGGAACTCGCGGACCGCGAAGCGGTAGCGGTCGGTGGAGGCCAGGGTGACGGTGTCGCCCTCGATCTCGATGCGCACACCGGTGAGCACCGGGAGGGTGTCGTCGCGGCCCGCGGCGATCGCGACCTGGGCGGCGGCCGCGGCGAAGACCTCGCCGGGGACCGTGCCGGTGGCGTTCGGCATCTGCGGGAGCGCGGGGTACTCCTCCACAGGGAGGGTGTGGAGGGTGAACCGGGACGAGCCGCAGACCACCGTCGCCCGCACGCCGTCGGTGGAGATCTCCACCGGGCGGTTGGGGAGGGCGCGGCAGATGTCGGCGAGGAGACGGCCGGAGACGAGCACCGTGCCCTCCTCCTCGACCTCGGCCTCCACCGAGACCCGGGCCGAGACCTCGTAGTCGAAGCTGGAGAGACTCAGCTGCCCGTCCTCGGCCTTCAGCAGCAGGCCCGCGAGGACCGGGGCCGGCGGACGGGCGGGCAGGCTGCGCGCAGCCCAGGCCACCGCCTCCGCGAGTACGTCGCGTTCCACCCGGATCTTCACCGTTGCCGCCTCCTGCTGTTGCCGGCGTCCCTCGCCCTGCTGGCCTTCGTCGGTGGTGTAGCCGGCTCCCCGGGAGGGGAGAACCACCGGGGACCAGTCTGACGCATCCCGCTGACAGCTGTTGCCGCTCGGGTCAAGTCGCACCGAGGCCCGTCAGGGCCGCCCGAGCCGAGTTGTGCACAGGACCCACTTCGAAACGAATTCCCGGCTCTCTCAAGTTGGGAGTAGTAGTAGGGGCTGTGGATACCGTGGATAACCCCGTTTTCCCAGGTCAGCCCTAGTTTTTTATCCACCGACCCTGTGGGTGGAGTCGGTGGACAACCCGGTGGTTCTGTGGACGGCGGAAAGTTCTGCACAGCCCATGCACAGGGAGGGGCCACTTCTCCCCAGCTGCGTCCCCAGCTTTTCCCAGGTTTCCCACACCCCACTCCCGCAGCATGATGTGACGCGCTTCACTCCGAGCAGTGATCCGGCCCTGGACGTTGCCGAACAGTGGACAGTGATGTGGAGAACCGCCGGTTCGCTGGGGACAACGAGCCACAACCTGTGGGTTGCCGGTGGACAACTCCAACGGCCTCCTGTGGGCATCTGGACTGTCCACAGGTTGTGGAAACTCTTCGTCCACGAATCCACAGGGCGCTGACCTGTTCTGATGAGCGGTCACCGGGGTTACCTGTGGACACATTCTGGACAACCTGGCCCTCCCCAGGCTGTGGACGCCAGAAAGTCCCCGAATCTGTGGAGGAAGACCGTAACCCCGGCTCCGCTCGAACGGAGTGGGCGGGTGTTCCCCTCCCGACAGCCCCCGACCGGGCCCCGACGGCGGCCTGACAGCGGCCTGATCGCGGCCCGACAGCGGCCTCGGAGGTGGCCGGCGGGCCGTCACGGGCGACGAAAAGCGCCCCGGAGAGGAACTCCGGGGCGCTCTGGACGCGTTCAGGCGGGGACAGCGGCGGGGCAGGCGGCGGGACGGTGGCTGGCAGGGCCCGCCAGGGCACGGAAGGCCGTCGCCCTCGTCGCCGGCGGTTCGGGCCGCCTCAGCCGTTCTTGATGCGGTTGGTGAGCTCGGTGACCTGGTTGTAGATGGAGCGCCGCTCGGCCATCAGAGCGCGGATCTTCCGGTCGGCGTGCATCACCGTCGTGTGGTCGCGGCCGCCGAACTGCGCGCCGATCTTCGGCAGCGACAGGTCGGTGAGCTCACGGCACAGGTACATGGCGATCTGCCGTGCCGTCACCAGCGCCCGGCCGCGGGAGGTACCGCACAGGTCCTCCACGGTCAGCCCGAAGTAGTCGGCGGTGGCCGCCATGATGGCCGAGGCGGTGATCTCCGGCGCCGAGTCCTCGCCGCCGGGGATCAGGTCCTTGAGGACGATCTCGGTGAGCCCCAGGTCCACCGGCTGCCGGTTGAGCGAGGCGAACGCCGTCACCCGGATCAGCGCGCCCTCCAGTTCACGGATGTTCCGCGAGATCCGCGAGGCGATGAACTCCAGCACCTCCGGCGGGGCGTTCAGCTGCTCCTGCACGGCCTTCTTGCGGAGGATCGCGATCCGGGTCTCCAGCTCGGGAGGCTGGACGTCGGTGATCAGACCCCACTCGAACCGGTTGCGCAGCCGGTCCTCCAGCGTCACCAGCTGCTTGGGCGGCCGGTCGCTGGAGAGCACGATCTGCTTGTTCGCGTTGTGCAGGGTGTTGAAGGTGTGGAAGAACTCCTCCTGCGTCGACTCCTTGTCCGCGAGGAACTGGATGTCGTCGACCAGCAGGATGTCCATCTCCCGGTAGCGCTTGCGGAAGCTGTCGCCCTTGCCGTCACGGATCGAGTTGATGAACTCGTTGGTGAACTCCTCCGAGCTCACGTACCGCACACGGGTGCCCGGGTAGAGGCTACGCGCGTAATGCCCGATGGCGTGCAGGAGATGGGTCTTGCCGAGCCCGGACTCCCCGTAGATGAACAGGGGGTTGTACGCCTTGGCGGGCGCCTCCGCCACCGCCACCGCCGCGGCGTGCGCGAAGCGGTTCGAGGCGCCGATGACGAACGTCTCGAAGAGGTACTTGGGGTTCAGGCGCGCCGCGGGCTCGCCCACGCCCGGGGTCCCCGCACCACCGCCCCCGCCGGAGCCGCCCAGAGAAGAAGAGGAGGACCCCGAGGAGGGCGAGGAGACGGAGGAGGGCCCCGGTGCGTAGCCGTCGTACCCGCCCCGGTCGAAGCCGGGCCGCTCGTAGCCGCCGTCGCCGCGCTGCGGACGCTCGTAGTCGCCGCGGTCCTGGCGCGCGTCCCGGTCGGTGTGGTCGCCGCGGTCAACGCGCTCGCCACGGGAGTCGGGGGAACGCTCGTACCCGGGCCGGCCGTAGTCGGGCCGCTCGAAGTCCTTGCGCTCGGGGCGCTCGTAGTCGCTCCGGTCGTACTCGGGACGCTCCGGGCGCTCGGCGGGAGACCGGTCGTATTCGCGGCGGTCGTGATCCCGGCGGTCGTGGTCGCGCCGCTCGTACTCGGAGCGGGAGTAGTCCTGGCGGTCGTAGTCGCCGGACCGGCCGTAGGGGGCGCGGTGCCGTCCGTACTCCTGGGCCCCGTAGTCCTGGCCGTAGTCCTGGCCGCCGTACTCCTGGGAGGAGGAGGGCGTGGCGTACGGATCGCGCTCCGGGAAACCGAGCGGCTGCTGCTGCCAGCCGAAGTCCTGCTGTCCCGGACGCGGCCACGCCCCGGGCTCCGGGCGCTGGTGCTCCGGGTAGGCAGGGCGCGCGGTGGGCAGCTGCTCCTGCCGGGACTCCGGCGCGGCCTCGCGCGCCGGAGCGGCCGCGGGCCCCTCCAGCTCTTCCTGGCCGCCGCCCGACGGCGACGTGGACGGAGCCGGCGGCTCACCCATGGAGGTGTCGACGGTGATGGCGATACGAATGGGGCGCCCGCACTCACGGGTCAGCGTGTCGCTGACCACCGGGGCGAGCCGTCCCTCCAGCACCGTCTTGGCGAATTCGTTGGGGACCGCGAGGAGCGCCGTGTCGGCGACCAGGGCCAGCGGCTGGCAGCTGCGCAGCCACCTCTCGTCCTTGGCCTCCACTCCCTGCCCACGACCCTCGCCGAGGAGCCCGTCCAGCACCCGGGGCCACACTGCGGCAAGATCGGCGGGTACGTCAGCCACAGTGCACGCTCTCTCACAGGTCCCACGTCGGTGTGGTGCGGGACGATCGGTCGGCCGTCCGGCGGACGGCAGGTAACGAATCAGTCGGGCCGGGGGAGAACCGAACGAAACGGGAGTCCACCCACGGTAGTCAGGGCAACGGCTGTGCATCAAGTCGTTGTCCCCAGCCTGTGGACAGTGTGCCGCCGTGCCACGCCGGGCCGGAAATCGAGAGGGAAGGCGCCTTCCGCCCCGTCCCTCCGAAGGTCTGTCGCACCCCTGGTGAGCTGCGGTCACGAGGTAGGCTGCCGGGGTCACACAACCGTCGGGTTTGACCGGATGGCGCAGCCGCGCGTACCGTGACCAGGTCGAGTTGTCGATGGCTGCTGCCGCCTGCCTCCGATGGGCAAAGATCACGTACCAGTGATCGAGAAGCGGTGCACTCGGGCGTAAGCGAGCTACTCGTGGGCGCACGGTGACAGCCAGACGGCACCCGCCACCCACCGATTCATTTCTGGAGCCCCCGAGTGAGCAAGCGCACCTTCCAGCCGAACAACCGTCGTCGCGCGAAGACCCACGGCTTCCGGCTGCGTATGCGGACCCGTGCCGGCCGCGCGATCCTGGCGACCCGCCGCAGCAAGGGTCGCGCCCGTCTGTCCGCCTGATTCCGGTCAGGTCATGACGTCGTGCTGCCCACCGACAACCGGCTGAGGCGGCGCGAGGACTTCGCGACCGCTGTACGACGAGGGCGCCGGGCAGGCCGCCCGTCCCTCGTCGTCCACTTTCGTAGCGGTGCCACGGACCCGCACGCGCAGGGGGAGAGCGCTCCCCCTGCGCGTGCGGGTTTCGTCGTGAGCAAAGCCGTGGGCGGAGCAGTGGTGCGCAACAAGGTGAAGCGTCGACTTCGTCACTTGATGCGCGAGCGGGTCGCTCAGCTGCCCCCCGGTAGCCTGGTAGTCGTACGAGCGCTGCCCCCCGCGGGCGGCGCGGCCAACGAAGAACTGGCCCGAGACCTGGACGCCGCCCTCCAGCGGCTGCTGGGAGGGGGCGCGCGATGAAGTACCCGCTGCTGGCTCTGATCAAGCTCTACCAGTGGACGATCAGTCCGCTGCTCGGGCCGGTGTGCAAGTACTACCCGTCGTGCTCCCACTACGGCTACCAGGCCATCGACCGGCACGGTGCGATCAAGGGATCGGCGCTCACCGCGTGGCGCATCCTGCGCTGCAACCCGTGGTCGCTCGGCGGCGTGGACCATGTGCCTGAGCGGAAGCGTCCGCGCTGGCACGAGATGCTGCGAGCCTTCTGGCACGCACGCAAGGGCGGGACCTCCGCCGAATCCGCCACCGTGGAGCGAGGAGAGACGGGCAACCAGCCCGACCCCTCCCCGAGCCCGGCCGCAGAGACCCCGTCCCATGCCCAAGGAGCATGATTAGTGGACACGATTGCCGGCTTCTTCAGCTTTATCACCACACCCGTTTCCTGGATCATCGTCCAGTTCCACACCGTCTACGGCGCTCTCTTCGGCGAGTCCAGCGGGTGGGCCTGGGGTCTGTCGATCGTGTCCCTGGTGGTGCTGATCCGCATCTGCCTGATCCCGCTCTTCGTGAAGCAGATCAAGGCGACCCGGGCCATGCAGACGCTGCAGCCCGAGATGAAGAAGATCCAGGAGCGCTACAAGAACGACAAGCAGCGCCAGTCCGAAGAGATGATGAAGCTGTACAAGGAGTCGGGTACCAACCCGCTCTCCTCGTGCCTTCCCATCCTGGCGCAGTCTCCCTTCTTCTTCGCGCTGTACCACGTCCTGAACGCCATCGCGCAGGGCGAGCCCATCGGCGTCCTGAACCAGAGCCTGGTGGACAGCGCCCGCCAGGCCCACATCTTCGGCGCTCCTCTCGCGGCCAAGTTCACCAGCCCGGAGTCGGTGCTCGGGCCGCTCCAGGCCAGCGTCACCGACGTCCGCGTCGTGACCGTGGTCATGATCGTCCTGATGTCGCTGTCGCAGTTCTTCACCCAGCGCCAGCTGATGACCAAGAACGTCGACACCTCGGTCAAGACGCCGTTCATGCAGCAGCAGAAGATGCTGATGTACGTCTTCCCGGTGATCTTCGCGGTCTTCGGCATCAACTTCCCGGTCGGTGTCCTCGTCTACTGGCTGACCACCAACGTGTGGACCATGGGCCAGCAGATGTACGTGATCCACAACAACCCGACCCCGGGTTCCAAGGCCCAGGCCTCCTACCTCGAGCGGCTCGCCAAGAAGATCGAGCACAGCGGTTCCATCCGTGGTCGTGGCCGTCGTGCCATCGTCAAGGCCATCGTCGCCAAGGGCCGTGACCGCAACCCCGCCGAGCGGAAGTTCATCAACGGGCTCAACAAGATGGGCTTCGCCGCCCAGCCCGACGGCACCGTGGTGAAGAGCGAGAAGCTCGCCGCCGACCAGGCCGTCGACGGGCCCGGTGCCACCCCCGCCGGCGCCGCCAAGCGCCAGCAGCCGAAGCGCCAGACCAAGGCCCAGCGCCAGGCCGCCGTCAAGGCGGCCGCCGACGCGGCCGAGGAGGAGGCGGAGGCCGCCGAGGGCGGCCACCCGAGCTCCGAGCCCCAGGACACCACGCCGCAGGGCGCCAAGCCCCAGGGCGGTGCCACCAGGGCCGGTGGCGCCGGCAACGGCCGCAGCCGAGCCCAGTCGGGCCGTAAGGGTCCCCAGCAGCGCTCCAAGTCCTCGTCCAAGAAGTAAGCAAGAAGGAGCCCATCCCGTGACGGAAGGCACCATCCCCTCCGCCGCCGACGGCGCGGACGCCTTGACCCGCCTGGAGCAGGAGGGCGAGATCGCGGCGGATTACCTGGAAGGTCTGCTGGACATCGCCGACCTCGACGGCGACATCGACATGGACGTCGAGGCCGACCGTGCGGCCGTGTCGATCATCAGCGACTCGAGTGGCCGCGACCTGCAGAAGCTGGTCGGCCGTGACGGTGAGGTGCTGGAGGCTCTCCAGGAGCTCACCCGCCTGGCCGTGCACCGGGAGACCGGTGACCGCAGCCGCCTGATGCTGGACATCGCCGGTTTCCGGGCCCGCAAGCGCGAGGAGCTCTCCGAGATCGGTGCCAAGGCCGCGGCCGAGGCGCGCAGCAGCGGTGAGCCGGTGCGGCTGCGCCCGATGTCTCCGTTCGAGCGCAAGGTCGTGCACGACGCGGTCAAGGCCGCCGGTCTGCGGAGTGAGTCCGAGGGCGAGGAGCCGCAGCGCTTCGTCGTCGTACTGCCTGCCTGATTCGGCGCGCGTACGTTCCACGGCCCCGTCTGTTGAGCAGACGGGGCCGTGACTTTGTCAGCCTGGTAGTTCTGGTGGTCAGCGCCCAGTGCGCTTTTTGCGGTACGGAAGGACGGTCCTCGTGACGGAGGCAGCAGAGCTTCCCCCTGCGCCCGAGCAGGCGCGTGCAGTGTTCGGCGATCGCTTCGACGACGCGGTGCGGTACGCCGAACTGCTGGCGGACGCCGGTGTGCAGCGCGGGCTCATCGGCCCACGTGAGGTGCCCCGGCTCTGGGAACGGCACCTGCTGAACTGCGCGGTGCTCTCCGAGGCCGTGCCCGAGGGCGTGACCGTCTGCGACGTCGGTTCCGGCGCCGGCCTCCCCGGCATCCCGCTGGCCCTGGTCCGCGGCGATCTGAAGATCACGCTGCTCGAGCCGCTGCTGCGGCGCACCAACTTCCTCACCGAGGTGGTGGAGCTGCTCGGGCTGGACCACGTGACGGTGGTGCGCGGCCGGGCCGAAGAGGTCCTTGGCAAGCTGCCTCCGGTGCACGTGGTGACCGCGCGCGCCGTGGCGCCGCTGGACCGTCTGGCGACCTGGGGTATCCCGCTGCTGCGGCCCTACGGCGAGATGCTCGCGCTGAAGGGCGACACCGCCGAGGAGGAGCTGAAGGCCGCCTCCTCAGCGCTCAGCAAGCTCGGTGCCGTGGAGACCGGCGTCCTCCAGGTCGGCGACGGCGTGGTGGATCCGCTGTCGACCGTGGTGCAGGTGAAGGTCGGCGAGAGCCCGGGAGGCGTCCGGTTCGCTGCCAAGCGCGCCAAGGCTGCCCGCCCCGCCCGCGCCGCTCGCCGCCGCCGCTGACACCTGCCGTGGGCGGAGCGCTGCCCCGCCCACGGCAGGTGTCGCCGCGTGCCCCCTCCGGGTCCGCCGGCGGTGCACTGCCGTCCGCCGGGTACTCCACCCCGGTTCACACCGGCCCCACGTTCCTGTCGCCCGGAGTGTCGGAGGGCCCGTCGGCTCCATGCTCGGCATCGTTGTTTCACGTGAAACGTCGCTCACTCCTGCAAGGCGTCATCGGCCGCAGCCACGCCGCCGCCGAACCCCGCGACCGTAAGCCCGCCACTCCCCTCCGGAAGCCCTCCAGCGGTTCACCTGCCCGGGGCGACAAGTTGTCCACAGAGGCGGATTTCTCCACAGAACAACCGGCCTCACTGGTTCGCACCCCCAAAGGCATGGGACGCTCTGTGTATAGAGAGCCTGAAGTCGAGGAGAGTGAATCCTTGCGGTCCGACGCCAACATCGTGGGACCGATGACCGATCCGGTCCCCGGTCCCCGCACCGAGTCGCAGAGGGACGATGTTTCACGTGAAACACCGCCCCCCATGGACGACACCCCTATGGGACACGCCAGCCAGCAGGCGGTGGACGCCATGGGGCGCGCTGCCGGGGAAGGTCTGCCCCGTCCGGAGCAGACCCGGATCATCGTGGTCGCCAACCAGAAGGGCGGGGTCGGTAAGACCACCACGACGGTCAACGTCGCCGCCTCGTTGGCTCTGCACGGGAACCGCGTCCTGGTGGTCGACCTCGACCCCCAGGGCAACGCCTCGACCGCGCTGGGGATCGACCACCACGCCGAGGTCCCCTCGATCTACGACGTCCTGGTGGACAGCCGCCCCCTCTCCGAAGTGGTGCAGCCGGTACCGGACGTGGAAGGGCTCTTCTGTGCGCCCGCCACCATCGACCTGGCCGGTGCCGAGATCGAGCTGGTCTCTCTGGTGGCCCGTGAGAGCCGCCTGCAGCGCGCTCTCCAGGCGTATGAGCAGCCGCTGGACTACGTCCTCATCGACTGCCCGCCCTCCCTGGGCCTGCTGACTGTCAATGCGATGGTGGCCGGCGCGGAGGTGCTGATCCCGATCCAGTGCGAGTACTACGCGCTGGAGGGTCTGGGGCAGCTGCTGAGGAACGTTGAGCTGATCCGGGGCCACCTGAACCCGAACCTGCATGTCTCGACGATCCTGCTCACCATGTACGACGGCCGGACGCGCCTGGCGTCCCAGGTCGCCGAAGAGGTGCGTACCCACTTCGGTGAGGAGGTGCTGCGCACCAGCATCCCGCGCTCGGTGCGGATCTCCGAGGCCCCCAGTTACGGGCAGACGGTTCTGACCTACGATCCAGGTTCGAGTGGTGCCCTCTCCTACCTGGAGGCGGCACGGGAGCTCGCACTCCGGGGCGTGGGCATCCGCTACGACGGCTCGCAGGCCCACACGGGCGCTGCGGTGGGGCAGCTGTCCGGCGGGCAGCCGCAGGGCGGTCAGGTCGCGGACGGTCAGATGATGAGCGGACAGAACATGGTGGAGGGGATCCAGTGAGTGAACGACGCAGAGGGCTGGGCCGCGGGCTTGGCGCACTGATCCCTGCAGCGCCGACGGGGGACAGGCCGGTCGGTGGTCCCGGGACGGCCGCTCCGGCCTCTGCGGGCACGGCGACCCAGACGGTTCCGACGGTCCCGGGTTCTGCCGGAGAGCGCGGTGTTCCGGCGGCCAAGCTGGCGTCCCTGCCGTCGGCCCTTCGGGAGGAGGACCACGCTGCGAGTTCGGCCTCCGCCGAGCTGCCGGCTCCCCCGGTGGGCGCGTACTTCGCCGAACTCCCGCTGGACGCCATCACCCCCAACCCTCGGCAGCCCCGCAAGGAGTTCGACGAGGACGCACTGGCGGAGCTGGTCACCTCCATCAAGGAGGTCGGCCTGCTGCAGCCCGTGGTGGTCCGGCAGACGGGGCCTGGGCGCTACGAGCTCATCATGGGCGAGCGCCGTCTGCGGGCCAGCCGTAAGGCCGGCCTGGAGGCGATCCCTGCGATCGTCCGCGGGACCGAGGACGAGAAGCTTCTCCTCGACGCCTTGCTGGAGAACCTCCACCGCGCGCAGCTGAACCCGCTGGAGGAGGCCTTCGCCTACGACCAGCTCCTCAAGGACTTCGAGTGCACTCATGACCAGCTGGCGGACCGGATCGGCCGGTCCCGGCCCCAGGTCTCCAACACGCTGCGTCTGCTGAAGCTGTCCACCGCCGTACAGCGGCGCGTGGCGGCGGGCGTGCTCTCGGCCGGCCACGCCCGTGCGCTCCTCTCCATCGAGGACGCGGAGGAGCAGGACCGGATGGCCAAGCGGATCGTCGCCGAAGGGCTGTCGGTCCGTGCCGTGGAGGAAATCGTCCAGCTGATGGGCACCGGCCCGGAGAAGCCCGCGCGGGCCAAGGGGCCGCGTGCCGGCTCCAAGGTCTCGCCGGCTCTCTCCGAGCTCGCCACCCGTCTGTCGGACCGCTTCGAGACGCGCGTCAAGGTCGACCTCGGCAGGACCAAGGGCAAGATCACGGTTGAGTTCGCGTCCGTGGAAGACCTCGAGCGCATCCTGACGACACTGGCTCCCGACGAGGCGCCCATGCTCCAGGACATCTCGACGCCCCACGCCGAGGAAGACGAGCACACCGGGGACCCGACCGAGTAGGCGACGGTCGCCCCAGCTGAATCGGCAGCGCGGGTCATGTTCGGCTAGTTCCGGACACGACCCGCGCTTTGCTTTGTGGAGCGGGCATAAGGGCCTCATGGTGGAGGGTGGGACCACAGGAAGCGAGGAAGAGCGTTCATGGGGCGTCGGCTTGTTCCGCTCACACTGGACAATCTCCAGGACCTACCGCAGCGCTGCCGGGGGTGTGTCTTCTGGGAACTGGACCCCTTCAGTGGGGAGACGGCTCTCAAGGACGGCACAGCCGAGGACGAGAAGGAGTCCTGGATCTCCGCCGTCTTGCTGGACTGGGGTTCCTGTGGCCGCCTCGTCTACGTGGACGACGTGCCGGCCGGGTTCGTGCTGTACGCGCCACCGGCCTACGTGCCGCGTTCCACGGCCTTCCCCACCAGTCCCGTTTCCCCGGACGCCGTCCAACTGATCACCTCCTTCATTCTCCCCGAGTTCCAAGGACAAGGCCTGGGCCGGGTCCTGGTGCAGACCGTGGCCAAGGATCTGCTGCGGCGAGGCTTCAAAGCGGTGGAAGCATTCGGCGACGCCCGCTGGAAAGAGCCTGCCTGTCTGCTCCCCGCGGATCATCTGTTGGCGGTCGGCTTCAAGACGGTCCGCTCCCATCCGACCTACCCGCGACTCCGCCTGGAACTGCGCTCGACGCTCTCCTGGAAGGAGGACGTCGAGATGGCCCTGGACCGGCTGCTGGGCGCCGTGCAGAAGGAACCGGCACTCCGCCCGCTCTGAGGGGCGGCGGGGCCGGAGAACGGGCGGCGGGGCCGGAGAACGACAAAGGGCCGACCCGTCCGGGTCGGCCCTTTGTCGTCGTGCTCCTCGCGTGTTTCACGTGAAACGAGGTTTCACGTGAAACATGGCCTCACTCGGAGATGAACTCGTCGAGGTCCCGCACGATCATCGCCTTCGGCTTGGCGCCGACGATGGTCTTGGCGACCTCGCCACCCTGGTAGACGTTCAGGGTCGGGATCGACATGACGCCGTACTTCGCCGCAGTCGCCGGGTTCTCGTCGATGTTGAGCTTGACGACCTCGATCTTGTCGGCGTGCTCGGCGGCAATCGCCTCCAGCGACGGGGCGATCTGACGGCACGGGCCGCACCAAGCGGCCCAGAAGTCCACGAGGACGGGCTTGTCGCTCTTCAAGACCTCTTCTTCGAAGGTCTCGTCGGTGACGTTCTTCAGACTGCCAGCCACTGAGGGCTCCTCACTACGAATCGGGGGGAAGGAAATCAGGCCGAGGTCTTCTCCGGCTCCGCCTGCTGCTCGGAGTCGGAGAGAGAAGCCAGGTAGCGCTCGGCGTCCAGGGCGGCGGAACAGCCGGTGCCTGCGGCGGTGATCGCCTGGCGGTAGGTGTGGTCCACCACGTCGCCGGCGCCGAAGACGCCCGTCACGTTGGTGCGGGTGGAGGGGGCGTCCACCTTGAGGTAGCCCTCGTCATCGAGCTCCAGCTGGCCCTTGAAGAGCTCGGTGCGCGGGTCGTGACCGATGGCGATGAACAGACCGGTGACCGCCAGGTCCGAGAGCTCGCCGGTCTTCACGTTGCGCAGCTTCAGACCCGAGAGCTTGGCGTCGCCCTGCACCTCGGCGACCTCGCTGTCCCAGATGAACCGGATCTTCGGGTCGGCGAAGGCGCGCTCCTGCATCGCCTTGGAGGCGCGCAGGGTGTCCCGGCGGTGGACGATGGTGACCGACTTGGCGAACCGGGAGAGGAAGGTCGCTTCCTCCATCGCCGTGTCGCCGCCGCCGATCACGGCGATGTCGTGCTCCCGGAAGAAGAAGCCGTCACAGGTGGCGCACCAGGAAACGCCTCGCCCGGAGAGCGCGTCCTCGTTGGGCAGACCCAGCTTGCGGTGCTGGGAGCCGGTGGTGACGATGACGGCCTTGGCGCGGTGCACCGTGCCCGCGGTGTCGGTGACGGTCTTGATCTCACCGGCCAGGTCGACGGAGACGACGTCGTCCGGGATCAGCTCCGCACCGAAGCGCTCCGCCTGGGCGCGCATGTTGTCCATGAGCTCCGGGCCCATGATGCCGGTCTGGAAGCCGGGGAAGTTCTCGACCTCGGTGGTGTTCATCAGGGCGCCACCGGCGGTGACGGCGCCCTCGAACACCAGCGGCTTCAGCGACGCGCGCGCGGTGTAGAGCGCCGCCGTGTAGCCGGCGGGCCCTGAGCCGATGATGATCACGTTACGGACGTCGCTCACGGCGGGTTTCCTCGTCTCTGGACTACGTCTTCAGGGGGCTCTTCTGGTGCGGTGAGCCTGGTTCGGTGCTCTCACCTCACCCCAACGGATCCTAGAGGCCGGGCATTCCCCGCCGTGCGCGGGCACGCGAGTGTCTCAGGGCGGGCGTCCAGCGGCCGTCGTCAGTTCGAGGACCGGGCGTACGAGCGCCGGAGGAGAACGTCTCCCTTGGTCTCCTTGCCCGAGGAGGCCTGAGTGATGCACGAAGCGTCCACCACGTAGGCAGTGACCCGGGAGTCCTTCGCGGGGTCGGGAAGGACCACCAGGTAGGCGTCCTTCTCATGGAACCTGCCGCGCTGAGCGGCGAGTGCCTCCGTATCGCCGCCGATCCCCGCCCGGACGCAGGTAGGGACGTCGACAGCCGGGCGGACCAGGGTCCTGGGCTGGGGCGAGGACGACTGCGTGGACAGGTCGGCCTCGTCGAGGAGACCGCTGACGCGTTGCTGGAGCGGCTGCCCGGAGAAGGTGGCTGCCGTGGAGGGCGGCGTGTCCGTCTGGAAGGGCTGGGTCACCCAGACGCCGATGCCGAGGGCCGCGACAGCGAGGGCGGCTCCGAGCGCCAGGGAGCGCCGCCGGGATGTACGCACCCGGGGCCGCGCGTCACCGGGTCGGCCCGGGGTGACCGCTGCGGCGGGCCTCCGGCTCGAGGGACGCGATCCGGCGCGGCCGGCGGGCCGTGCAGCGTCTCGCTCTGTTTCACGTGAAACATCCGGCGCACGGACAGCACCGGAGTTCAGTTCACCCAGGTCCAGGTCACCCAGGGATGCGGCTGCCGCGGTGCCGGGGGCGCTCAGCAGCGCTTCGGCAGCTAGGGCGGCGTCGATCCGTCCGGAGACGTCGGCAGGCATGCGCACCGGGCCCGGAAGAGTTCCGAGCGCGCAGCGGATCTCCTCCAGTGCCGAGAGGACGTCGGCGCAGAGAGCGCAGTCATCGAGGTGACCGCGCACCGACTCTGTACGGTCGGGGGCGAGTGCCCCCTCCACCAGGTCGGAGATCTCGGTGACGTCCGGGTGCCCGGCCGTGTCCTTCGTCGCGGTCACGCTCGTTCACCTCCGCCCTTCGCGGTAGCAGAATCGGTGGGTCCGGTGAGGGGCTTCTCAGAGACCCCAGGTGGGACGGACGCGCGGGGCGGGTGGTTCCGTCCTTCACCCGAAGGGTGTCCTGGTCGGGCACGGGGCGGCCGCAGATGGGTCAGCAGAGGCAGCAACCGTGCTCTCCCCCGGGCGCAGCGGCTCTTCACGGTGCCGACGGGGACGTCGAGGATGCCCGCCGCCTCCGCGACGGGATACCCCTGCATGTCCACCAGGACCAGGGCCGCACGCTGGTCGGCGGGCAGGGTGGCGAGAGCCGCGACCAGCTCCCGCTGGAGGTCGTTGCGCTCGGCCGGGGCGGAGGCCGCCTCGTGCGGCTCCAGCAATTGCTCCATGCGCTCGGGGTCGTCCACCGGTGAGGTCCTGCGGGTCGCTGCCTTGCGGAGGCGGTCCAGGCAGGCGTTCACGGTGATGCGGTGCAGCCAGGTGGTGACGGCGGAGTGGCCACGGAAGGTGTGCGCGGAGCGGTAGGCGGAGACCAGGGCGTCCTGGACGGCGTCGGCCGCCTCCTCCCGGTCGCCGAGGGTGCGGAGTGCCACCGCCCACAGCCGGTCACGATGTCGGCGGACCAGTTCACCGAAGGCGTCGGGGTCGCCCCGGAGGTGGAGGTCCAGCAGTTCTTGGTCGTTCGTGCCGCCGTACCCGCCGACGTCCGCCATCCGCCCCTCCCCCTGTGGTTCGTTCCCCGGGGTGGGTCGCTCGCCCTGTGGCATCCGGAGCGGCGACCCGTCCCCGATGCGTCAGCTGGTCACCTTGATGTCGACCACCCGGCCGCGGAACGTGCCGGCGCTCTCCGGCGGCAGCTTGGTCAGCCAGACCAGAAGGTAGCGGGACTCGAGGTCCTTGCCCGGAGTGAGCGTGACCTTCGTACCGGAGCCCTGGGCCACCTTCTTGAACGCGTCGAAGGAGGTGGGCTGTGCGCCGTCCGCGCCGGATGCCGCGCGCAGTTCGACCGAGGTCTCACCCACGAACGTGACGGTGACCTTGCCGACCGACTGCTTCTTGCCGAGGTCGAGGATGACCCCGACTCCCGACTTCAGGTTTCCGAACTTGGCGTCACCCGAGTAGTAGTCCGTCTGCCAGTAGGTGCCGGACTTGCTGTCGTAGACCTTCCCTATGTCCGCGGGCTTCTCGCGGCCATCGCTGCCGAACGGGTCGAAGTCGGTGGCGTCCTCGATGGCTATCGGCAGGGGCGCCTTCGGCTTGTCGTCCTGCGGCGCGTTCTGCGGCACCGTCTTGAGCGGTTCATGCTTCTTGTCCAGCAAGGTGGCCGCGAGCTGCCAGCTGCCGAGGCCCAGGGCGGCGATCAGGAGCGCCGAGACGGCCCACTTGAGCGCCTTGCCCGTCTTGGTGTCCAGCGGAGCGGGCGGGGTGGGCACGGGCGGCGGCACGGGGCCCGCTGCCGTGTAGCCGGTCGGGGCATAGGGAGGCCGCACGTACTCCGACGGCGGGGTGAAGGAAGGCTCGGGACGCCGGACGCGCGGCATCTCCGTGACCGCCTTGGCCAGCTCCTCCGGCGTCGTGCAGGCGGACTCGTGGCGGGAGGCGGTGGCGCCGTTGTTGGCGAGGGCACGCATCGCCAGCTCGGACAGGCCCAGGTGGACCCCGGCCCGGACCTGGTCCGGGGGGATCAGCCCGAGGTCCTTGGGCAGGCCGGCGAGACCGTGGGCATCCGTCTCGTAGGGCCAGCGGTGGGTGAGGGCGGCGTAGAGGAGGGCGCCGAGGGCCTCGGTGTCGGCGCGCTGCGGGGTGTCGGTACTGATGCCGCGCAGCGCGGAGCTCACGGCGAGGCCGCGGATCCGCCACTGTCCCGCGGAAGTCCGCAGAACGGTGCTCGGGGTGATGCAGAGATGGGCGAGACCCTCGCGGTGGGCCGCAGCCATGGCCTGGGAGACCTGCAGCACCATCTGGTAGGCCTCGTGCGCCTCCAGCGGTCCGGAGGCCAGCAGGCCGGTGAGTTCGGTGGCGTCGGGGAGCCACTCGTGGACCACGTAGACGAGGTCGTCGTCCTCGACCGCGTCGAGGACCTGGACGAACCGGGGGTCACCGAGGAGAGCCGCGGCGCGGGCCGCGGACAGGACCGAACGGGCGCGAGGGTGGTCGGTCGGCAGGATGTGCACGCCGACGGCACGGCGGAGCATCTCGTCCATCGCGCGCCAACTGCTGAACCCGTCCAGACGGGTGACGCATTCCTCCAGACGGTACCGCCTGGCCAGCTTGTGACCGCTGTGCAGTTCGAGCGCCTGGGCCGGGACCTGGTCCGTCACGACCGCGTCGCCCTGCGCCTGGTCGTGCTCCGTGCCCGGTTGCCGCTTCTGGGCCACCCCGTCGGCCGTGGACTGGTCCGCCTCGGCGGTCGACGACTCGTCGCCGCCTGCGCCTGCCACGTCGACGGCAGCTGTGCTTCGTTCCGCCACCGTCGTTCCTGCCTCCCCATCCATCGCGTGCTCACCACGCCGAAACCCATTGTGCCCACAGTCCGTCACTCCGCACGACAAGCGGTGGCGGCCGATGGTTGTGCGCCTACCCCGGACTCATCGCCCGAGGCGTCCCCTGACCATGCCGACCAGAGAGTTCAGCTCCTCCACTCTCATCCGCCGGGCGGCGAGGAAGAAGACTGCGAGAAGAACGATGCCGCCCAGGACGAGCGCGCTCAGCGATCCGAGAAGACTCCAGCCCAGAGTCTGGCCGATGCCGTAGCAGACGGCCCCGCTGAGTGCGGCGGCCGGAACCGACGCGATGCAGAGCCTGGCATACGTCCGCAGTACGCGGGAGCCGTCGAGGTCACCGCCGAGCTTCTTGCGCAGGCGCCGCCAGGCGACGCCCACGCCGATGCCGTACGCCAGGCCGTACGAGGCGGCCATGCCGACCACGGCCCAGCGGGCCGGCAGCAGCAGGAAGCAGAGGAACGACGCGCCGGCGTTGCCCGCCGCGACGATCACGGTGTTGTAGAAGGGGGTCCGGGTGTCCTCGTAGGCGTAGAAGGCACGCAGCACCACGTACTGGACCGAATAGGGGATCAGGCCGAGGCCGAAGGCCATCAGCATGTAGCCCATGTTGGTCGCCGCGGAGGTGCCGGAGCCGCCGAACATCAGGTTGCACATGGGGACGCCCAGGGCGATGAAGCCGAAGGCGATCGGGACGATCGCGACGGCCGTGGTCCGCAGGCCCTGCGAGATGTCGTCCCGGACCGCACCGGTGTCGTCCTCCGCGGCGGAGCGGGCCAGCCGGGGCAGCAGCGCGGCCATCAGCGAAACGGTGATGATCGCCTGCGGCAGGCCCCAGATCAGCTGGGCGTTGGCGTAGGCGCTGAAGCCGGTACCGGCGACGACCTTGCCGTCCAGGAGGGCCGCGGTGGCCAGCTGGGAGACCACGACGGCGCCGAGCTGGTTGGCGAGCACGAAGAGGACGGTCCACTTGGCGAGCTTGGCGGCCTTGCCCAGGCCGTGTCCACGCCAGTCGAAGCGCAGCCGGAGGCGGAAACCGCTCTCCTTGAGGTACGGGATCATCGCTAGCGCCTGGACCACCAGGCCCAGCAGCACGCCGATGCCGAGAAGGCGGAGACCTTCCGGCGGGATGCTGCTCACGCTCATCTTCGAGTCGGCGGACGTGCCGTAGACCCACAGGAACATGCCGAGCGTCACGATGATGACGATGTTGTTGAGGACGGGGGTCCACATCATCGCGCCGAACCGGTTCCGCGCGTTGAGGATCTGGCCCATCACCACGTGGACGCCCATGAAGAAGATCGTGGGCAGGAAGTACAGCGTGAAGGTGACGGCGACGTCGTTGGCGGCCGGATCGTCCGCGACGGCATCGGAGACGGCACGGACCAGCAGGGGCGCACCAAGCATGGCGAGGCCGGTCAATGCCGCCAGTGCCACCATCACCAGAGTGAGGAGACGGTTGGCGTACGCCTCGCCGCCGTCCTCATCCTCCTTCATGGCGCGCACCAGCTGAGGCACGAACACCGAGTTGAGACCGCCACCCACGGTGAGGATGTAAAGCATGGTGGGCAGCTGGTAGGCGACCTGGAAGGCGTCACCGAGTGTCGCCGTGCCCAGGGCTGCGACGATCATCATGGAGCGGATGAAGCCGGTGAGTCGCGACACCAGGGTGCCGGCGGCCATCACCGCGCTCGACTTGAGGATGCCGGAGGCGCGGCCGCCCTTCTTGGCCGCGGCCGAGGGTTCCTCCGGTCCCCCGGCCGCAGGGCCGGACGGCTCTGGGCGGGCCTGAGGCGCGCCGGCGGGCCCTGGAGGCACGCCGGGGACCGTCGGAGGCTGCGCGGGGCCGGGGACGCCCACCGGGGGCATCCCCGCGCCTGCTGCGGGGCCGCCCGGAGGCCGGGCGCCGCTCGGCTGCTGGTCGCGGTAGAGGTTGGCGAAGGCGTCCTGGTTCTGACCCGCCGAGGGGGCGCCGCTCACCAGCTCGTCGACGCCGACGTAGGGGGAGCGGTCGTCCGAGGACGACCGGGCGCCTGCCGGCGCCTGGCCGGGTGCCGGGGCCCAGACCCGCGGGTCCGGAGCCCGGGGCGGCTCGGGCGCCTGAGGACCCTCCTGCGGGGCGTGCGCCTCCGGCGTCACCGGCGGCCCCACCGAAGGGTCGTAGAGCCCTTCGCCGGCCCGATCCTGCGTGGACGGGTCCTGACCACGGTAGGGGTCCTGGTCGTGGGCGTCCTGGAAGTACATGTCCGCGGGCGGCTGCGGAGGCACCTGCCCGTGCTCGGTCGGCGGCACCCCGGGGTGGCCCGGCCCGCTCGCGGACCGGCCGCGGTCACCGTCGTACGGCGCGTTCATGGTTACCCCACCTCATGGTTCCCGGGCCGACCGGCCTCGACATCGCTCAACGGTCCACTTTCTCACCCGTGGCGGACGGGTCGGCGCTTTCCGCCGAGGTGTCCGGGGCCGGGTCACTCGCCTGCTCGGAGGCGTCCGGGGTCCGGCCGGGGCCGTCCCCCTGCTCGGCCGCGGCGTCGGCCTCCGCGTCGCGGCGGGCCGCAGCGCGCTTGCGCTGGGTGTACATCCGGAATCCGGCCAGCACCAGGATCAGCACGCCGCCGCCGATCACCAGCATGACCGTCGCCGTCACCTCGGTGGCCCGCACCTTGAACGTCACCGAACGACCGTAGGCCTGGCCGTCCTCGGTGTAGAGCTGGGCGACGACGGTGGACGGGCCGTTGGCGTTCGCCGAGGTGGTGAACTTCACCGACTGGCTGCGGCTGCCGGCCACGGTGATCGGCTGTTCGTCGTACCGCTTCCCGTTGATCTCCAGACGCGTCGGGTTGGTGGAGGTCAGCCTGACCACCAGCCCCTCGACGTCCTGCAGGAGGTCGTTCTTGACGGTCACCGGGATGGTGGCGCTGTGCCCGGAGAGCTTGGTCTCCGACTTGTCGATCAGCCACACACGATCGGCGAGGTCGTCCAGGTACGCCTTGACATCGGCACGGTAGTCGCCCGCCGCCCCGGCGTGTCCCCGCCAGGAGACGGACATCGCGCGGTTCATGGCCCGGCCGAAGGGGGTCACCACGCGCTCTTTCCTGCTGAGGATGACCTTGAAGCTGTCGAGCTTGTCCTGCGTCCGCGCGATCTGCTCGAAGGCCTCCCGGGGGAGTTCCTTCTTACGCAGTGCGGAGGGGTAGGCCGAGCGGGGCGGCACCGACGAGGAGGCGCGCGGATCGGGGTCCGTCTCCGCGGTCTCCGACAGCGCCTGCGGCAGGGACCAGGATCCTTCCCGGAGGGCGGTCAGAGCCTCGGCCATGGCCTGCGCCTGGGCGGCGGACGGCGTGCGCTGAGGAGCGACGAGGATGCTGCGCTCCCGGCTGGTCTGCTGGGTGATCGCGACGCTCTGGCCGAGGAACTGCTGCACGGCCTGGGTGGAGTTCTCCGCCCGGGACAGGTCGCCCTGGAAGGCGGTCGACAGCAGTGCGTCGGCCACCACGGCGGTGGTGCCGCCGCCGATGGGCCGGGCGGCGGACGGGGTGTACGACAGACCGTCCTTGAGGCTGTCGCTGCGCGCGATCACCTTGTCGGCGCCGGCCGAGGTGGCCACGTTCTTGATCGCGGGGTCGAGCGCGCCGTCGACGGGCCAGGCGTACTCCGTGGAGGCCTCCACGTGGAGGACGGTCCGTACGGTCAGGGCGGCCACGTCGGTCGCGCTCTTGAGCTGGTTCAGGGTGCCGCTGACGTTGCGGCCGTTGTGCGCGATGGACGCCAGGTCCGGGTCCGCGAACGGCAGCGCGACGACCTCTTCGTCCTGGACCGCCGCGTTGAGCTTGGACAGCCAGCGGGCCGCGTCCTTCTGATGCGTGCCGCGGACGCTGCGGCCGTCCTCCCCCTTCACCTCGTAGGCGCTGTCCGCCATCACGTCGACCGTGGCCAGGAGGTCCGGGTCGACCACCCACGTGATGTCCAGTTCGTCGCCCAGGGAGACCATGCGGTCCAGGCGGCCGCCGGGTGCGATCTCCTTGCCCAGGGAGTCGTTCAGGAACACCGGGGCCCGGTCGTCGTCGGAGGCGGTCTCGGCGGTCATGCTGACATCCGAGATCAACGGCCACAGGAAGGTCGTGCGGGTGGCGGTCCTGGTGTCCGGCTGCCAGGGCAGGACGGTCCGCCCGATGCCGAGCACCTGCTCCGCCCACGGCTGCTCGGCGGTCAGGCCCGAGAGCGAGGCGCCGAACTGGTAGACCCCTGCCTCGCCCAGGCCCAGCTCGTCGGCCGGGACCGTGATGGTGAAGACCTGCGAGACCTTCGGCTCGAGCCGCTCGAACCCGGCGGTGTACTTGCCGCCGACCGGGTTGCCGTCCACACCGGGCTGGAACGTGGTGTGCCGGGAGACGTTGTCGATGGCCGAGCGGGTCCCCAGGGCCTGTCCCAGCCGGAGGTCCACCCGGGCCTCGGTGATCGGCTTCTTGGTGGTGTTGGTGACGGTGCCCGACACGGTCAGCGTGTCGCCCTCGGACAGGACACCGGGCGTCACCTTGTTCAGAGAGACCGAGACCGGACCGGAGGCGGCTTCGGCGGCCTTCGCCGTGGTCGGCGCGCTCGCCGGCGCCGCTGCCGCCTCCTCGGCGGAGGGCAGGACGAGGAAGCCGGCCAGCAGAGGCGCTCCGGCCAGCACTGCGCCGGTGCGCCGCAACCACCGGCGGCCAGGTGAGGAACTCATCCCCTGGAAGTCTGCCGCCTGGGCCACGCGCTCGTCCGTCCCTCGTCGTCGGTGGTGGTCTTCGGTACCGGATTCTCGGCTGCCGGTCGTATGCGACCGGTCGCGGATCGTGCCGCTCGTCGGCGCCTGTCCGAGTGTGCGTCCAGGCATGGTAACGAGGTGCGAGGAGCAGATGCGCCGCGGACCGCTCCAGCACGATCAAGCTCACTGTGTGGACCGTCACCCGGGCACTCGGAAATTACTGGCGAGCGGTGGCCGGGCCGGGCCACGTACTCTTTTCTGTTGTGCCGAACGCCAATGAAGACAAGTCCAGTGCCCTGAGCCAGGCCGAGAGCCTCGCGGTCAGCGAATTGCTCCGCGTGGCTCCCGTCGCCGACGACCTAGGACGCCGATTCCAGGACGCGGGGTTCCGTCTCGCGCTGGTCGGCGGATCGGTACGGGACGCCCTGCTGGGCAGGCTGGGCAACGATCTGGACTTCACCACTGACGCCCGCCCCGAGGACGTCCTGAAGATCGTCCGGCCGTGGGCCGAGGCCGTCTGGGAGGTGGGCATCGCCTTCGGCACCGTGGGCTGCCAGAAGGACGGCTACCAGATCGAGGTCACCACCTACCGCTCGGAGGCGTACGACCGCACCTCACGGAAGCCCGAGGTGTCCTACGGCGACTCCATCGAGCAGGACCTGGTGCGGCGGGACTTCACGGTCAACGCCATGGCGCTCGCGCTTCCGGAGCAGGAGTTCATCGACCCGCACGGTGGCCGGGAGGACCTGGCACGCCGTGTGCTGCGCACGCCGGGCACCCCCGAGGAGTCCTTCTCCGACGACCCGCTGCGCATGATGCGCGCCGCGCGCTTCGCGGCGCAGCTGGACTTCGAGGTGGCGCCTGAGGTGGTCGCCGCGATGACCGACATGGCCGGCCGGATCGAGATCGTCTCGGCCGAGCGGGTCCGGGACGAGCTCAACAAACTGATCCTCTCCGCACAGCCGCGCAAGGGTCTGACGCTGTTGGTGGACACCGGTCTGGCTGACCACGTGCTGCCCGAGCTACCGGCGCTGCGCCTGGAGCGGGACGAGCACCACCGGCACAAGGACGTCTACGACCACACGCTGATCGTGCTGGAGCAGGCCATCGACCTGGAGGAGGACGGCCCCGACCTGGTCCTCCGGCTCTCCGCGCTGCTCCACGACATCGGCAAGCCGCGCACCCGCCGCTTCGAGCAGGACGGCAGGGTCTCCTTCCACCACCACGAGGTGGTGGGCGCCAAGATGACCAAGAAGCGCATGACAGCGCTGAAGTACCCGAACGAGATGGTGAAGGACGTCTCCCGACTGGTCGAACTCCACCTTCGCTTCCACGGGTACGGGACCGGCGAGTGGACCGACTCCGCGGTGCGCCGCTACGTGCGGGACGCAGGCCCTCTTCTCGACCGCCTGCACAAGCTGACCCGCTCGGACTGCACCACCCGTAACAAGCGGAAGGCGACCGCGCTGTCGCGTGCCTACGACGGGCTCGAGGAGCGCATCGCCCAACTGCAGGAGCAGGAGGAGCTGGACTCGATCCGTCCGGACCTCGACGGCAACCAGATCATGGAGATTCTGGGCGTCGGCCCTGGGCCGGTGATCGGTCGGGCCTACGCGTTCCTGTTGGAGCTTCGCCTGGAGAACGGGCCGATGGAGCACGACGCCGCCGTGGCAGCGCTCAAGGAATGGTGGGCCGGCCAGGACTGAGCAGGCCCGACCTCCGGCCGATCGCCGTTTCACGTGAAACATCGGTGTCCGGAGACGGGTGGCGAGGTGGTGGAGTGATGGGCGATGTTTCACGTGAAACATCGCCCATCACGCGTCCGAAGGTCGCGTCCGGTGCGGTGCCCGGCCGGCGAACCGCAATAGGACCAGTGTGGTGAGGCCGTAGAGCGCCGCCACGGTGAGGACCAGGGACGGGGAGCGACCGTCGTGCGGCAGCATCAGCGCCGCCAGCCCGGCCGCGGCGACGAACGCCACGTTGAAGAGGACGTCGTACAGGGAGAAGATCCGGCCCCGGAACTTGTCCTCGGTGTGGGACTGGACCACCGTGTCGGTCGAGATCTTCGCGCCCTGGGTGACAAGCCCCAGGACGAAGGCGGCCACCATGACGGACGTCGGACGGAACGGCAGGACCAGTGCCGGTGCGAGCACCGTGGCGCTTCCGGCGCAGATCGTCATCCAGCGCATCGGGCCCAGTCGACCGGCCACCGAAGGCGTGATCACCGCGGCGGCGAAGAAGCCGGCCCCCGAGACCGCGACTGCCACACCCAGCAGCGCCAGGCCGTCCTGGGTGCCTCCCACGGTCGTCTCGTCGTTCCAGGTGTGACGGCAGAGCATCAGCACCATCACCGTCTGGGCGCCGTAGCAGAAGCGCATGAGCGTCATCGCGACCAGTGCCCAGGCCGTCTGCCGCCTCTCGGGTTCCCTGAGGTGCCGAAGACCGTCAGCGAGCCCGCGGGCGGTGCCGCTGACCGCCTGGCGCATCTTCGGAGCGGTGACCCCGTTCCGGTCCGGCCCCAGCAAAGAGGGCGCCATGCGGAGCGAGGCGAGTGCGGCGCAGAGGTAGAGAGCGGCGCTCAGCAACACCACCACGGCGTCCGAGTCCGCCCCGGCCAGGCGGACCACGAAGGCCAGACCGCCACCGAGGGTGGCCGCCAGGGTGCCTGCCGTCGGAGTGAGGGAGTTGGCCGTGACCAGCTGCCCGCCGTCGACGACCCGGGGCAGGGAGGCCGAGAGGCCGGCCAGCACGAAGCGGTTGACCGCCGTCACGCACAGCGCGGAGGCGTAGAACAGGGGCCCGGGCGCACCGCCCAGCATCAGGAACGCGGTCACCAGGGCGAGCAGTGCGCGCAGCAGGCTGCCGAACAGGAGAACCTGACGGCGGCGCCACCGGTCGAGGAGGACCCCGGCGAACGGACCGACGAAGGAGTACGGAAGGAGCAGTACGGCCATGGCGGAGGCGATGGCTGCCGCCGAGGTCTGCTGCTCGGGGGAGAAGACGACGTAGGTGGCGAGCGCCACCTGATAGACGCCGTCCGCCGCCTGCGAGAGCAGTCGAACACCGAGCAGACGGCGGAAGTCCCGCAGGCGGAGCAGGACGGACAGGTCGCGTACAGCGGACATGGCGCTCAGCCTCACATACGCAGGCCCGGGAACGGGGGGAGGGGCCCCGGGCGACATGCCCGGGGCCCCTCCTGAGTCCCTGTGGTGCTCCCGCCGGCTCACTCCGGCGAGGGGACGGGTGTCAGCGCTCGACCTCACCCGCGATGAACTTCTCGACGCTGGTGCGGGCCTCGTCGTCGAAGTACTGGACCGGCGGGGACTTCATGAAGTAGCTCGACGCGGAGAGGATCGGGCCACCGATGCCCCGGTCCTTGGCGATCTTCGCAGCGCGCAGGGCGTCGATGATGACACCCGCCGAGTTCGGGGAGTCCCAGACTTCGAGCTTGTACTCCAGGTTCAGCGGGACGTCACCGAAGGCGCGGCCCTCGAGGCGGACGTACGCCCACTTGCGGTCGTCCAGCCAGGCCACGTAGTCGGAGGGGCCGATGTGGACGTTCTTCTCGCCGAGGTCCCGGTCGGGGATCTGCGAGGTGACGGCCTGCGTCTTGGAGATCTTCTTCGACTCGAGGCGGTCGCGCTCGAGCATGTTCTTGAAGTCCATGTTGCCGCCGACGTTCAGCTGCATGGTGCGGTCCAGGACCACGCCACGGTCCTCGAACAGCTTCGCCATCACGCGGTGCGTGATGGTGGCGCCGACCTGCGACTTGATGTCGTCGCCGACGATCGGGACACCGGCCTCGGTGAACTTGTCCGCCCACTCCTTGGTGCCGGCGATGAAGACCGGGAGGGCGTTGACGAAGGCGACCTTGGCGTCGATGGCGCACTGGGCGTAGAAGCGGGCCGCGTCCTCGGAACCGACGGGCAGGTAGCAGACCAGCACGTCGACCTTCTGGTCCTTGAGGACCTGGACGACGTCGACCGGCTCCTCGGCGGACTCCTCGATGGTCTCGCGGTAGTACTTACCGAGGCCGTCGAGGGTGTGACCACGCTGGACCGTGACACCGGTACGCGGCACGTCACAGATCTTGATGGTGTTGTTCTCGGAGGCGCCGATGGCGTCGGCGAGGTCGAGACCGACCTTCTTGGTGTCGACGTCGAAGGCGGCGACGAACTCCACGTCACGGACGTGGTACTCGCCGAACTGCACGTGCATCAGGCCAGGCACCTTGGACGCCGGGTCGGCGTCCTTGTAGTACTCGACGCCCTGCACCAGCGAGGCGGCGCAGTTGCCCACGCCGACGATGGCTACGCGAACCGAACCCATTGCGGTGGCTCCCTGTGTGTACTCGGTGAAACCCTGTGGCTTCACGTGTTGTTGTCTTCGGGCGTCTCGGGCGGGGTGTCGACCCCACGCCGGGTCTGGCCGCCCGTCGCTCCGGATGACGTGTCCTGCTGAGCGGAACCGGAGGACGGCGACCGCTTCTGGTCGCGCCCGGCCCGCTCGCTCTCGATGAGCTCGTTCAGCCAGCGCACTTCGCGCTCCACGGACTCCATGCCGTGGCGCTGGAGCTCAAGGGTGTAGTCGTCGAGGCGTTCCCGCGTGCGCGCGAACGAGGCGCGCATCTTCTCCAGGCGCTCCTCGAGACGGCTGCGCCGGCCTTCCAGCACGCGCATGCGCACGTCCCGTGAGGTTTGCCCGAAGAAGGCGAACCGGGCCGCGAAGGTCTCGTCCTCGTAGGAGTCGGGTCCTGTCTGCGAGAGCAGTTCCTCGAACCGCTCCTTACCTTCTGCCGTCAGCCGGTAGACGATCTTGGCGCGGCGCCCGGTGAGGGGGGCTGCCAGGGCGTCCACGGGTTCGGCCGAGGGTTCCTCGATCAACCAGCCGTTTGCGACCAGCGTCTTGAGGCATGGGTAGAGGGTTCCGTAACTGAAGGCGCGGAATACGCCCAGCGACGTGTTGAGCCGTTTGCGCAGCTCGTAGCCGTGCATCGGGGACTCGCGGAGCAGACCGAGAACGGCGAACTCGAGGATTCCGGCACGCCGGCTCATCGTCGCCTCCTCTCTGCCGCGGACTGTCGGGTCGGCAGTTTATGTTCCCCCGATGTATCGAGTCGATACATCCGAACGATAGGTCTGCCTCGGGCGGCGTACAAGTGCGGCCTCGGTGAGCGGCGTCACATCACCGATTCAGGTGGTAGCGCTATGCGTTGTTCGTGTGTGAGAACCCGATTTGGCGCTGTTCGGCGATGCGTAGTCTGTGCGGCATGCAATCCGCCGGGAACCAAGTGACGTCCGTGATACGTCCACGTCCCAGGTGTAGTACGGCTGATCGAGTGACCGTCGGCCGTACGTCGGGGGGACCGGAAACCAGCCGCTGTTTCCAGGCGCTCATGTGTGCGCCTGCCCGAGGAGTAATCGTTCGATGAGCGAGCACCGTCGCAAACCGCCACAGCCGCAGGGAGGCGGACGTGCCGCGGCCCGACGCGCCCAGTCCGGTTCGTCCTCCGGCCGTCGTGCGGCTCCGAGAGGAGCAACCAACTCCTCCGCCGGCTCGTACTACGGGCCTGACGCGGAGGAGCGTCCGTACGGCGGACGCGCAGAGGCCCGCCGGGCCGCGCAGAGGTCCGGAGGCGCCGGAGGGGCCGGAGGGGCCGGAGGAAGCCGCCGCAGGGCGGCACCCCCGGAGGGGCGGCGTGGCCGCAACGCGTCCAAGGACCGTTTCATCGACTACCCGCGTGCCCGGAAGTACGGCGCTGCCCGGTGGGTGCCCTCGTGGCGCCTGGTCACCGGCACGTTCGTCGCCTTCTTCGCCGGCCTGATGCTGGTCGGTGGCATCGGGTACGCGATGGTGGAGGTCCCCAGTCAGGACAAGGCCGCGATCGCGGAGACCAACGTCTACTTCTGGGCCGATGGAACCCGTATGGCGTCCACGGGTGGTGGAACCACCCGACAGAACGTGGAGATCAGCGACATTCCGCCCGCGCTGCGGAACGCGGTGATCGCTGCCGAGAACGCGTCCTTCGAGGACGACCGGGGCGTCGACCCGATGGGAATCGCCCGGGCCCTCTTCAACATGGCCAAGGGCGACGAGGTGCAGGGTGGTTCGACCATCACCCAGCAGTTCGTGAAGAACACCTACCTGGACCAGAGTCAGACGCTGACTCGTAAGTTCAAGGAGCTGTTCATCTCCATAAAGGTCGGCTCGCAGATGTCGAAGGACCAGATCCTCGCGGGCTACCTGAACACCGCCTACTACGGGCGGAACGCCTACGGCGTCCAGGCGGCATCCCTGGCGTACTTCGACAAGGAGGCCAAGAAGCTCAGCCCGGAGGAGTGCGTCTTCCTGGCCTCGGTGCTGAAGGGCCCGAACCTCTACAGCCCGGACGGCGGATCCGGCGACAACGCGACTCCTGAGAAGAACCGCGAGCGCGCCGAGCTGCGGTGGAAGTGGATCCTGGACCGCATGGTCGAGGTAGACCGGATGACGCCTGCCGAGCGGAGCAAGATCGGGGACTTCCCCGAGCTGAAGAAGCGCCCCACCACGGACCTCCCGGGCCAGAAGGGCTACCTGGTCGACATCGCGAAGACGTACGTGGCCAAGACCGCCGACATCTCCGCGGACGAGCTGGACAAGCGGGGTGGTTACAAGATCTACACCACCTTCGACAAGGACCGCGTGAGGGAGCTGGAGAAGGCCGTCCAGAAGTCGCGCAAGACACTGCTCGACGAGAAGGCCCGTCCGAAGACGGACACCCACGTGCAGTTCGGTGGTGCCTCCATCGACCCCGACACCGGGGCCATCGTGGCTGTCTACGGTGGTGACGGCTTCGACAAGAACCACTTCACCAACAACGCCAACACCTCGGGTGTGCCGGTCGGCTCGACCTGGAAGCCCTTCGTGCTCGCGTCGGCCATGGAGTACGGCACGATCCACACGGACGGGAAGCCGCTGTCGCCGCAGAGCCTGTACCAGGGCAACGACGGAACAGTGATCACGGACCAGAGTGGCAAGCCGCTGCTGAACGACAAGAACCAGCCGTTCAAGCAGAGGAACGAGGGCCCCACGCCCTGGGGCATGATCACGCTCGAAGAGGCCATGGAGCATTCTGTCAATGTGCCTTTTGTCCAGCTGGGCATCGACGTCGGGCTGGACAAGACCCGAGAGACCGCCAAGAGCCTGGGCATCCTCGAGAGCAGCTTCGACACGGGCAACCTGGACACCGCGTCGTTCTCGCTGGGTACCTCGACGCCGAGTGCGATCCGTATGGCAGACGCCTATGCGGGATTCGCCTCCTCCGGTGATCATTACGAGCCGTTCTCCGTGACCAAGGTCGTGGACGTCAAGGGCAACGAACTCCCCGGCTTCGAGCCGCCGGAGAAGAAGAAGGGTCTCGAGCCGGAGGTCGCGGACAACGTGACCAAGGTGCTGGAGAACGTGGTCCAGAACGGTACGGCCAAGGCGCTGGCGGACCTTCCGTTCCCGAACGCCGGCAAGACCGGAACCACCGACGAGAACAAGTCCGCCTGGTACGTCGGGTACACCACGGAGCTCTCCACGGCCGTGGCGATGTTCCGGACCAACCCGAAGGACAAGGAACTCCTCTCCATGAACGGAGTGGGCGGTCTCACCTCCATCCACGGTGGTGACATCCCCGCCGACGTGTGGAAGGAGTACATGTCCATCGCCATGAAGGACACGGACAAGTACCACCCGAAGCCCTTCCCTGATCCGGCGCCGCTGGGGACGGTCTACAACCCCTCCCCGAGCCCGGAGCCGAGCCCCACGGAGTCCGCTCCGGAGGAGGACAAGGAGAAGGACGACCGGCCGAAGCCCAGCAAGCCGGCCGAGCCGTCGTCGAGCTGCCAGCCGTTCGACTTCGAGTGCATGGGCGCCGGTGGGAACACCACCGACGGCCAGACCACCGACGGCGGAACCTTCGGCGGTACGGACACCGGCGGTACCGATACCGGTACGACCACCGACGGCACGACCGGCGGTGAGACCGATACCGGCACGGTGAGCGAAGGAACGGTCTTCGGCAATACCAATACCGGTGGCGGAAACGGAAGAGGCGGAACCACCGGATAGCGACGGAATCGGGCGTCACGCCCGTTTCACGTGAAACATGGGCCGCCGCACCTGCGGGTGCGGCGGCCCTCGCCCTTTTCCGGCGCGGGTACGGCAGGATGTGCGCCATGCCGAGCGCAGAGACGATGCACGAGAGCACTCCCGAGCCGGGGACCGGAGCCACCGTGGCGCGGGTCGCGACGGAGCCCGTGGCGCCGACCCGCGAGGACCCGGTGGCCGCGTCGGGCAGTGCCTTCCTGGGCGGTCCCCTGGGCCGGCACTCGCTGACCGGCGCCTCCTGGTGGTCGCCGGTACGCATCGTGGTGCTGGCGGCGATGGCGGTTTTCGCCCTGGGGCTGATCCAGAAGGCCCCCTGTTACAACGGCGGCTGGTTCTTCGGCGCCGGGGCCCAGTACACCCATGCCTGCTACTCCGACATCCCGCACCTGTACCACGCGCGCGGCTTCGCCGAGGGTCTGGTCCCGTACTTCGACCGGCTGCCCGGCGACATGGAGTACCTCGAATACCCGGTGCTCACCGGAGTTTTCATGCAGGTTGCCGCCTGGCTGACCCCGGACGGCGGCAGTTACCAGGACCTGGGACAGCACTACTGGATGGTCAACGCCGGCATGCTGATGGTGTGCGCCGCGGTGATCGCCGTCTGTACCGTCCGTACCCACGCCCGGCGGCCCTGGGACGGCCTGCTGGTCGCCCTGGCGCCGGCCTTCGCGCTGACCGCCACCATCAACTGGGACCTCTTGGCGGTCGCCCTCACGTCCGCGGCGATGCTGATGTGGTCGCGGTCCCGACCGCTGGCGTTCGGCGTCCTGCTCGGTCTGGCCACCGCGGCGAAGCTCTACCCGGCCTTCCTGCTGGTGCCGCTGCTGGCTCTGTGCTGGCGTGCCGGACGCCTGCGGGCGTACGGGACCGCGGTGGCCGGGGCGGCGGGCGCCTGGCTGGTGGTGAACCTGCCGGTGATGGTCTTCTCCTTCGAGGGCTGGTCGAAGTTCTACCGCTTCAGCCAGGAGCGCTCGGTCGACTTCGGCTCGTTCTGGCTGATCCTCGACCAGCGCACCGATCTGAACCTCGCTCCGGCGGTGGTGAACCCGATCGCCCTCGTCCTGACCGTCGCGGCGCTCGCCGGCGGGGTGGCGCTGGTCGTGGCCGCGCCCAGGCGGCCCCGCTTCGCGCAGTTGGCCTTCCTGGCCGTCGCGGCCTTCATCCTGACCAACAAGGTCTACTCGCCGCAGTACGTGCTCTGGCTGGTCCCCTTGGCCGCCCTGGCGCGTCCGCGGTGGCGCGACTTCCTGATCTGGCAGGCCTGCGAGGTCACCTACTACCTGGGCATCTGGATGTACCTCGCGTTCACCAGCGGTGGCGACAAGGCGAAGGGGCTCCCGCTGGAGGGGTACCAGTTCGCGATCGTCGTCCACCTGGTGGGGACGCTCTTCCTCTGCGCCATGGTCGTGCGCGACATCCTGCACCCGGAGGCGGATCCGGTGCGGCGATCGGGCGACGACGACCCCTCGGGCGGCGTGCTGGACGGAGCGCCCGACGCCGTGGCCCTGCGCGGCCGGTCCGGGCCGTCGGACGAGCCGGGACCCGAAGGGCATGACGAGCACGACGGGACGGACGGGCCCGGCGAGCGCGGCGCCCCCGGGGACGGCGATCGCCCAGGGGACGGCGACCGCGACTCCACGGACGCCTGGGGCGACGTGGACGGTGAGGACCCCTGGAAATACCGCGGCGGCCCTCTCCGGAAGGAGAAGGCCGCTGGGGGGCGGAACGACGGCTGAGGACGCCGTAGGCCGCTCAGTTGTCCACGAGGCGGTCGAACTGGGTGGTCGTGTGGCGCAGGTGGGCGACGAGCTCGTCGCCCACCGTGGGCTCGGGGGCGTCCGCCGGGACGAAGAGGATGGACACCTGCATGTGCGGCGGCTCGGCGAACCACCGCTGCTTGCCCGCCCACACGAAGGGCGACAGGTTGCGGTTGACCGTCGCCAGGCCGGCCCGCGCCACGCCCTTGGCCCGGGGCATCACGCCGTGCAGCGCCTTCGGCGCCTCCAGGCCGACGCCGTGCGAGGTACCGCCGGCCACGACCACCAGGTAGCCGTCCGAGGCGGCCTTCTGCTGGCGGTAGCCGAACCGGTCCCCCTTGGAGACCCGCGTGACGTCCAGGACGGCGCCGCGGTACTCGGTCGCCTCGTGGTCACCGAGCCACAGCCGGGTCCCGATCCGCGCGCGGAAGCGCGTCTGCGGGAACTGCTGCTGCAGCCGCGCGAGTTCGTCCGCCTTGAGGTGGCTGACGAACATGGTGTGCAGCGGCAGGCGGGCGGCCCGCAGACGGTCCATCCACCCGATGACCTCCTCGACGGCGTCCGAGCCGTCGGTGCGGTCCAGGGGGAGGTGGAGCGCGAAGCCCTCCAGGCGGACGTTCTCTATGGCCGCGTGCAGCTGCGAGAGTTCCGCCTCGCTGACGCCGTGGCGCTTCATCGAGGACATCACCTCGATGACCACGCGCGCCCCCACGAGGCCGTAGACCCCGTCCACCGAGGAGACCGACCGGATGACCCGGTCGGGCAGCGGGACGGGCTCCTCGCCGCGGCGGAAGGGCGTCAGGACCAGCAGGTCACCGCCGAACCAGTCCTTGAGCTTGGCCGCCTCGTAGGTGGTGCCGGTGGCGAGGACGTCGGAGCCCAGCCGGGTCGCCTCCTCGGCCAGGCGCTCGTGACCGAAGCCGTAACCGTTCCCCTTGCAGACGGGGACGAGGCCGGGGAACGAATCCTGCACGTGCTTGTGGTGTGCCCGCCAGCGCGCGGAGTCGACGTAGAGCGTGAGCGCCATGGCCGGTCCGGACCCTTTCTCGTGGCTTCGGGTGAAGTGTGGAGCGTCGCGGCCGCCCGCGGCGGCCTCAGCTGACTATGGAAGCAAACACCGCCGAGGTCAGCGGCGCGACATGTAGATGTCGAGAGCCTTGTGGAGCAGCTTGTTGAGCGGGAAGTCCCACTCGCCCAGGTACTCCGCGGCCTGGCCGCCGGTACCCACCTTGAACTGGATGAGGCCGAAGAGGTGGTCCGTCTCGTCGAGCGAGTCGGAGATGCCCCGCAGGTCGTAGACGGTGGCGCCCAGGGCATAGGCGTCCCGGAGCATGCGCCACTGCATGGCGTTGGAGGGGCGGAACTCACGGCCGATGTTGTCGGAGGCGCCGTAGGAGTACCAGACGTGGCCGCCGACGATCAGCATGGTCGCCGCGGAGAGGTTCACCCCGTCCTTGCGGGCGAAGTACAGCCGCATGCGGTTGGGGTCCTCGGCGTTGAGCGCCGTCCACATGCGCTGGAAGTAGGAGAGCGGACGCGGACGGAAGTGGTCGCGGACGGCGGTGATCTCGTAGAGCCGCTGCCACTCCTCCAGGTCCTGGTAACCGCCCTGCACGACCTCCACGCCGGCCTTCTCGGCCTTCTTGATGTTGCGGCGCCAGAGCTGGTTGAAGTTCTTGTGCACGTCCTCCAGCGACCGGTTCTCGAGCGGCACCTGGTAGACGTACCGGGGCTGCACGTCGCCGAAGCCGGCGCCGCCGTCCTCGCCCTGCTGCCAGCCCATGCGGCGCAGCTTGTCGGCGACCTCGAAGGCGCGCGGCTCGATGAAGTCGGGCTCGATGTCCCGCAGCCGCTTCACCTCGGTGTCCTGGATGCCCTTCTTGATGGAGGGGGCGTCCCAGCGGCGGATGATCACCGGCGGGCCCATCTTCACCGAGAAGGCGCCCTGCGCCTTCAGGTGGGCCAGCATGGGCTCCAGCCAGTCGGTGAGGTTGGGGGCGAACCAGTTGATGACCGGGCCTTCGGGCAGGTAGGCCAGGTAGCGCTTGATCTTGGGGAGCTGCCGGTACAGGACCAGACCGGCGCCGACCAGTTCGCCGGTGCGGTCGTCGAACCAGCCGAGGTTCTCCGAGCGCCACTCGGACTTCACATCCGCCCACGCCGGTACCTGCATGTGGCTCGCCGAGGGCAGGCTCTGGATGTATGCCAGATGCTGTTCTCGGCTGATCGTCCTCAGGGTCAGGCTCATTCGGGGCGCTCCTCGGGCTGGCGTGTCCCCACATGTAGGGGCTCCGGCTCTCGCGCCGAAGCCTACTGTGCCAGCCGAACGTACTGACGGACACGTACGGAGTCCGCCCCGGTCCGGGGGCCGGCGGAGCCGGCGCGGACCGGGGCGGACGGGTGGCGGGGGCGGACGGGGAGAATCCGGAGCTGATCCAACGGCTCCGGCGGCTCTACGAGCCGATCCCGCCGAAGAGACCTCCGTGGGACATGCCCAGGAGCAGCCCCAGGGCGCAGGCGCCGAGGCCGACGATCAGTCCGAACCGCTCCCGGGTGGTCGCCGAGATGAACTGGCCGACACCACCCGTGATGACGCCGATCAGCCCCGCCCACGAGGTGAGCAGGTGCAGGTGGTGGAATCCGGCGGTCGCCAGGGCCACCACACCGAGCACCAGCGTGATGCCGAGCAGGGCGTTCACCTTGGGGTGAGGTCTGTGATCGGTGGCGAAGAGGGACCCGTGAATGGTGGGCCGCGGCTGCGAACGCGTTGTCTGTGCCATGAGCACCTCCCGACGGAAGCGGCGCATCCTAGTCGGCGAGTACCCGATATGTGCCGGATCGACGCTGTTCGCGCACGGATTTCAGCCGGAAGCCGGTGTGCGGGTAGTCTGTACCGTCTGCACCGGTGTCTGCCCACGTCAGGAAGGCATCCATCCCGACTGTCAGTGGGGCCCGATACCGTTGCTCACGTAACACCACGCATACAACCCTCCTGCCACGGATCGACCGTGGCCGCTGAGTCCAAAGGAGGTGGGTTCCACATGCGTCACTACGAGGTGATGGTCATCCTCGACCCCGATCTGGAGGAGCGCGCCGTCGCCCCCCTGATCGAGAACTTCCTCTCCGTCGTCCGTGAGGGCAGCGGAAAGGTCGAGAAGGTCGACACCTGGGGCCGTCGTCGTCTCGCGTACGAGATCAAGAAGAAGCCCGAGGGCATCTACTCGGTCATCGACCTGCAGGCCGAGCCTGCGGTCGTCAAGGAGCTCGACCGCCAGATGAACCTGAACGAGTCGGTCCTCCGGACCAAGGTCCTCCGTCCCGAGATGCACTGAGCCTGCCGGCTCGGTCCATCCCGGGAATCGAGTAGCACCACCAGCAACCAGCAGCTAACCCGCTGAGAGGTTCCCCCATGGCAGGCGAGACCGTCATCACGGTCGTCGGCAATCTCGTCGACGACCCCGAGCTGCGCTTCACCGCGTCTGGTGCGCCGGTCGCGAACTTCCGAGTCGCGTCCACCCCCCGCACCTTCGACCGGCAGACCAACGAGTGGAAGGACGGCGAGAGCCTGTTCCTGAGCTGCTCGGTCTGGCGGCAGACGGCGGAGCACGTCGCGGAGTCCCTGACGAAGGGCATGCGCGTGATCGTCCAGGGCCGCCTCAAGCAGCGGTCCTACGACGACAACCAGGGCGTCAGGCGGACGGTCTACGAGCTGGACGTCGAGGAAGTCGGCCCCAGCCTGCGCAGCGCCACGGCCAAGGTCACCAAGGCCGCCGGAGGCGGCGGCGGTGCCCGCGGCGGCCAGGGCGGTTACGGCGGCGGTGGCGGCCAGGGTGGCGGCGGCTGGGGCGGAGGCCCCGGTGGCGGTCAGCAGGGTGGCGGCTCCCAGCCTGCCGACCCGTGGGCGTCCGGCGGTGCTCCCGCCGGCGGCCAGGGCGGCGGCGGCTGGGGCGGCAACCAGGGCGGCTCCGGCGGTGGCTACTCGGACGAGCCCCCCTTCTAGGGCGGACTCGTCACCCACACTTCTTGATCACACAGGAGAATCACCATGGCGAAGCCGCCTGTGCGCAAGCCGAAGAAGAAGGTCTGCGCGTTCTGCAAGGACAAGGTCCAGTACGTGGACTACAAGGACACGAACATGCTGCGGAAGTTCATTTCCGACCGCGGCAAGATCCGTGCCCGCCGGGTGACCGGCAACTGCACGCAGCACCAGCGTGACGTCGCCACGGCCGTGAAGAACAGCCGTGAGATGGCGCTGCTGCCCTACACGTCCACCGCGCGATAAGGGAAGGGTGACCGAAAAATGAAGATCATCCTCACCCACGAGGTCTCTGGCCTCGGCGCTGCCGGCGACGTCGTCGACGTCAAGGACGGCTACGCTCGCAACTACCTGATCCCGCGGAACTTCGCGATCCGCTGGACCAAGGGTGGCGAGAAGGACGTGGCGCAGATCCGCCGCGCCCGCAAGATCCACGAGATCCAGACCATCGAGCAGGCCAACGCCATCAAGGCGCAGCTCGAGGGCACCAAGGTCCGTCTGGCCGTTCGCTCCGGCGACGCCGGTCGTCTCTTCGGCTCCGTCACCCCGGCTGACGTCGCGTCCGCGATCAAGGCTTCCGGTGGCCCCGAGGTCGACAAGCGCCGCATCGAGCTGGGCGCCCCGATCAAGACCCTGGGCTCGCACGAGACCTCGGTGCGTCTGCACCCCGAGGTTGCCGCGAAGGTCAACGTCGAGGTCGTCTCTGCCTGAGCTCCGGCTCAGGTCTGAGCTTTCGGCTCGGCATCACTGAGAAGGGGCGCCCCCCCCCGGGGGGGGCCCGCGGGGGGGTGCGGGGTGTGGTGGCCGCGACGTTAACCGTGGTGGTCGTCCCTGCCTGCGCTCCGCCTCTGGTCTGTGCTTGCGGCTGGCCACCACTGAGAGGGGCCCCCCCCCCGGGGTGCGGCCCTTCTTGGCTGTCCGGTCTGTCCCGTGAGCGGTGTTTCACGTGAAACCGTCCGTACGGTGAGGCCGGTGGACGGCCCGCGGGCGGTGCTCCCTATGTCAGCGGACGGCCCCGGTCACCAGCCAGTGGCCGGACCGCGCACGCCACCACAGCGTCGCCATCCGCACCGCCATCATCAAGGTCATCGCACCCCAGAGCGCGGTGAGGCCCCCGCCCACGGAGGGCACCAGCAGGGCGACGGGCGTGAAGACGGCGAGCGTCGCGATCATGGCCCAGGCCAGGTACGGGCCGTCTCCCGCTCCCATCAGGACCCCGTCAAGCACGAAGACGACCCCGCTCAGTGGTTGCGACACCGCGACGACGATCAGGGCGGGGAGCGCCGCGTCCCACACTGCGGTGTCACCGGTGAACATGGGCAGCAGGAGTGGCCGGGCCAGCACCACCAGAATGCCCAGGGCGATGCCGACGGCGATGCCCCACTCGACCATGCGACGGCAGACCGCCCGGGCGCCGTCGGCGTCACCGGCTCCCAGGTAGCGTCCGATGATGGCCTGCCCGGCGATGGCGATGGCGTCCAGGGCGAAGGCCAGCAAGCTCCACAGGGAGAGCACGATCTGGTGGGCGGCCACGTCCGCGTCGCCCAGCCGTGCGGCGACCGCGGTCGCGATCAGCAGGATGGCGCGGAGGGAAAGGGTGCGGACCAGCAGGGGGGCACCGGCCTGGGCCGAAGCCCGGATGCCTGCTGCGTCCGGGCGGAGCGAGGCTCCGTGGCGACGGGCTCCCCGCACGACCACCACGAGGTAGACGGCCGCCATGCCGCACTGGGCGATCACCGTGCCCCAGGCGGAGCCGGCGATCCCGAGATCCAGGCCGTAGACCAGCAGGACGTTGAGGGCCCCGTTGGCCAGGAAGCCGACGACGGCGACGCGCAGAGGCGTCTTGGTGTCCTGGAGTCCTCGCAGGACGCCGGTAGCCGCCAGGACGATCAGCATCGGCGGAATGCCGAGCGAGGAGATGCGCAGGTACGTCACCGCGTACGGCGCGGCGGTGTCCGAGGCTCCGAACAGGTCGATCAGCGCCGGAGCGGTGGGCAGCACCGCGACGATCACCGCACAGCCCAGCAGGACCGCCAGCCAGATGCCGTCCATGCCTTGGCGTATGGCGGCGCCGAGTTCCCCGGCGCCGACCCGCCGGGCCACCGCTGCCGTCGTGGCATAGGCGAGAAAGACGAAGATGCTGACCGCGGTGGTCAGCAGAGCCGAGGCGACGCCCAGCCCGGCGAGTTGCGCGGTGCCCAGATGCCCGACGATGGCACTGTCCGCGAGGATGAAAAGGGGCTCGGCCACCAGAGCGCCGAAGGCCGGAACAGCCAGCGCGATGATCTCGCGATCGTGTCGCCGTCGGCCCGTACGGCCGGTCGCGGAAGCCTGTGTCATAAGCACCAATCTAATCTTCCACAGGTAAGTGGTGCAATGCGCCTGGGCCTCTTACCCTTGGACTGGCGGCGTGTGTTCTCGCACAGCGTTCCGGTAGATCTTGGCCCGGCGGCCGATTTTTTTCTTCTGCACAACCCGTGGATCGCGTTACCGCAGGTCAGAAAGGTCACGCCGGGAGGGCTGCGGGCTTGTTCACAGCGCTGTCCACCGACTCGTGCACAGGTTTCCGGGGGTTGTCCACAGCATACGGCCGTTCTTCCACATGGCCTGTGGATAACCAGATTGGCTGCAGGTGCCTGCGGGCTTAGCGTGGTGCGGTGCCCGCCCTCTGCGGCATGTGAGATTTCACCACGAAACCGGCGTCCGACGCCGGTGGGGACGAGGGCTGAGGGCAGCTCGATCTGTCAGAGCCGTGCCGTACAACTGAGTGGCACGGCGAGGTCCGCGCGGCGGACGGGAGGAGGGCGCTCGGTGAGCATTTCCGAGCCCTTGGACGACCCCTGGGCCGAGAGCGGTCCCAGTGATCGTCTGCCCGCGTCGCGCCGTCGTGAGGACTCCGGTCAGGGCCGCTCCGGTGGCCGTGGAGGACGTTCCGGCGACGGGAGGTGGGAGGACCAGGAGGTCTCCCCCTTCGAGCGGGTGCCCCCGCAGGACCTCGACGCCGAGCAGTCCGTGCTCGGCGGCATGCTGCTGTCCAAGGACGCCATCGCCGACGTGGTGGAGATCCTCAAGGGCCACGACTTCTACAAGCCCGCCCACGAGCTGATCTACCAGGCGATCCTCGACATCTACGCCAAGGGCGAGCCGGCCGACCCGATCACCATCGCCGCCGAGCTCACCAAGCGCGGCGAGATCAACAAGGTGGGCGGCGCGGCCTACCTGCACACCCTGGTGCAGACGGTCCCCACCGCGGCCAACGCCGAGTACTACGCGGAGATCGTCCACGAGCGCGCGGTGCTGCGGCGCCTGGTCGAGGCCGGCACCCGCATCACCCAGATGGGATACGCGGCCGACGACGACGTCGACGAGATCGTCAACCGTGCCCAGGCCGAGATCTACGCCGTCACCGAGCAGCGCACCAGCGAGGACTACCTCCCGCTCGGCGACATCATGGAGGGCGCGCTCGACGAGATCGAGGCGATCGGCTCCCGCAGCGGGGAGATGACCGGTGTGCCGACCGGCTTCACCGACTTCGACGCCCTGACCAACGGCCTGCACCCCGGCCAGATGATCGTCATCGCGGCGCGTCCCGCGATGGGTAAGTCGACCCTGGCGCTGGACTTCGCCCGCGCGGCGTCGATCAAGAACCAGCTGCCGAGCGTCATCTTCTCCCTCGAGATGGGGCGCAACGAGATCGCCATGCGCCTGCTCTCCGCCGAGGCGCGGGTGGCGCTGCACCACATGCGCTCCGGCACCATGACCGACGACGACTGGACGCGTCTCGCGCGCCGGATGCCCGACGTCTCCGCCGCGCCCCTCTACATCGACGACTCCCCCAACCTGTCGATGATGGAGATCCGGGCCAAGTGCCGCCGCCTCAAGCAGCGCAACGACATCAAGCTGGTCGTCATCGACTACCTCCAGCTGATGCAGTCCGGAGGCTCCAAGCGCGCCGAGAACCGCCAGCAGGAGGTCTCGGACATGTCCCGTAACCTCAAGCTGCTGGCCAAGGAGCTGGAGATCCCGGTCATCGCGCTCTCCCAGCTGAACCGAGGCCCCGAGCAGCGCACCGACAAGAAGCCGATGGTCTCCGACCTGCGTGAGTCCGGCTCCATCGAGCAGGACGCCGACATGGTCATCCTGCTCCACCGCGAGGACGCCTACGAGAAGGAGTCACCGCGCGCCGGCGAGGCCGACCTGATCGTGGCCAAGCACCGTAACGGCCCGACGGCCACCATCACCGTGGCCTTCCAGGGCCACTACTCGCGCTTCGTGGACATGGCACAGAGCTGACCGGCACCGCGAGGTCCGGCCTTCACGGCACGGTCCCGGGCAGCCGAGTCACGTGCCCGGCGCTCAGCGCCTCGTCTCGTACCGGGTCAGGACCACACCGCAGGGCAGTGTGCGCGTCTCCACCAGGTTCAGGTTCACCCAGCTGTCCAGCGCGGTGAAGAACGGCGTGCCGCCGCCCACCAGGACCGGCGCGGTGGCCAGCACGTACTCGTCGATCAGCCCGGCCCGCATGGCCGCCGCGGCGAGCGCCGCGCCGCCGATGTCCATCGGGCCGCCGTCCTCGGCCTTGAGCCGGGCGATCTCGGCGACCGCGTCTCCGGTGACCAGACGGGTGTTCCAGTCGACCTCGTCGATCGTCGAGGAGAACACCACCTTCGCCATGTCCCGCCAGCGGCGCCCGAACTCGATCTCCGCCGGCGTGGAGTCGGGCCGCTGGTCGGCGGTCGGCCAGTACGGGGCCATCATGTGCCACAGCTTGCGCCCGTACAGCGACAGCTCGGTCGCCCGCAGCTGGTCGGACCAGAATTGGAAGAGCTCGTCGCTCGGCACGCTCCAGCCGATGTCGTCACCGGGCGCGGCGATGTAGCCGTCCAGGGACACGTTCATGCCGTAGATCAGTTTCCGCATGGTGCCAGCCTTCCGTGGATCGGGACCACGTGTACGGACCGACGCGGCACGGGAAACTCATCGGTGCTCCCCGCGCTCGCGTGTGGTCCACGCGCGCCGGCTCCCCCGTGGCGCGTCGGCGCCGGGCCGCCGGTCAGAACCGGTGGCCGCCGGTCACGTCGGTCAGAACCAGTGCAGGCAGTGCGGCGTGCGTTCGGCGCGGAAGAGCGCGTCGGCGAGCTCGGCGGCGCCCGGACGGTGGGCCCTGATGTGCCCGGCCCGCACCAGCGTGCTCGGCAGGGTCCCGCCGAGGTAGACCGAGCCCAGGTCGCTGACGTCCAGCGAGAGGTCGGGCTCCCGGTCGGTCGGGGCGCAGTCGGCCTTCCCTTCCTGGACGGTCAGCCGGTAGCTGCCGTGCTCACCGAGCCACGGGTCGTCGACCTCGAGGACGAGCTCGCCTTCCCCCGACCAGCCCCGGGCGGTCAGCGCACGCGGGATGTCGAGCAGCCGCACCCACAGCCAGTCCGTGCTGTCCCCCAGCTCGCCGGCCCGGTAGTCGGTGAGCTGCCAGCGCAGCGGATGACCGGGCGGGAGGTGCTTGAAGATCACCTTCTCGACCAGGTCGTGCTCGAGCAGGAACCGGGCCAGGGCACTGAAGGCCGCGTCGTCCACGGCGATCGTCTCGTCCACCGTCAAGGTCCTGTCCTTGTCGACGGAGTAGCTGGCGTACCCGTCGGCCACGCCGTCGGCGTCACGATGGACGGCGATGTAGCGAGGGGCCCGCGCGATCGGCGGCTGACCCGCGCCCAGGCTCCACCAGCGGTGCGGGCGCGACAGGGCGCCGGGCTGTGTGCGGCGGTACCGGTCGTAGACCTCCTCCAGGAGGTCGCCGCACTCGGCCCGCCGCAGCACCTCGACCGAACCGGCGCGGGCCGCGGCCTCGTCGGCGGCCTCCCCCGCGCGCGGCTCTGCGAGCGCCGCCCGGTGGCGATCGACCGTCATCCTCTGCGTGTAGGTCGCCGGGCCGTAGCCGAAGCGCCGGTAGATCACCGCCTCGGAGGACAGCAGCACCGACAGGATCTCGCCCTGTTCGCGCAGGTCGGCGAGCTGGCGCCGCATCATGGCGCTGAGCACGCCCTGCCGTCGGTGCGTGGGCAGGACGCCCACCGCGGTCACACCGGGCGCCGGGACCAGGGCGCCTCCGGGCAGCGTGAGGTCGAAGGAGTACGCGCCGGCGGTGCCGACGGGGCGCCCGTCCTCCGTGACGGCGAGCAGCGAGCGGTCCATGTCGAACGCCGACCACCAGGCGCCGTCACCCTCGGCAGGGGTCTCACGCTCCATGGCGAACGCGGTGTGGGTCGTGTCGACGAAGACGTCGAAGTCCTGCTCGGTCGTGGAACGGATCTCCATCGCTGGCTGTGCCTCCCCGGTGTCCGGCGCCACGGTCGTGTGGGCCCGCCACAGTGCAACGTGACGACAGGTCCAGGTCAAACCATTTACCGCCGGACCGGAACACGGTCGCCCAGGCCCGACCAGGTCTGATGCACTGAGGTCATGACGACACCTCAGGATGAGAACGCCCTCCTGCCCGCCACCAGGCGCGCCCTGCTGCACCGCATCGCGGTCGCCCAGTCCGAGGGACGCACGCCGTCGCTCACCGCGGCGGTCGCCCGGGGCGGCGAGATCGTATGGACCGGTGCGCGGACCTCGGTGGACGGGCACGCACCCGACGGCGACGTCCAGTACCGGATCGGGTCGATCACCAAGACCTTCGTCGCCGTCCTGGTGATGCGGCTGCGCGACGAGGGACGGCTCTCGCTCCAGGACCCCCTGGAGAAGCACCTTCCCGGCACGTCGGCGGGCGAGGCCACCATCGCCCAGCTGCTGGCCCACACCGCGGGCCTGGCCGCCGAGTCGCCCGCGCCCTGGTGGGAGCGGACACCGGGCTCGCTGCGCCCCGAACTGTCCGACGTGCTCGGCGACAACCCCGGGCTCCATCCGGGCGGGCGCAGGTTCCACTACTCCAACCCCGGTTACACGCTGCTGGGCGCGCTGGTGGAGGAGCTGCGGCAGGAACCGTGGGACCAGGCGCTGCGCCATGAGGTGCTGGAACCGCTCGGCCTGCACCGCACCGGCCCGGACCCGGTGGCCCCGTCCGCCGGCGGCTGGGCCGTCCATCCGTGGGCCGACGTCCTGCTCCCCGAACAGGTCGAGGACCTGGGCCGGATGGCGCCCGCGGGGCAGCTCTGGTCGACCACCACCGACCTGGCACGCTTCGCCGTCTTCCTGGCCCGCGGTGACGACCGGGTACTGAGCGCGGCCTCGCTGGCCGAGATGCGGACCCCCGCCGCGCCGCCGGAGCCGGGCGACCTGGCGTCCGGGTACGGCTACGGGCTGGGCATGCAGATCCAGTACTGGGGCGAACGTCAGGTGGTCGGCCACTCCGGATCGGTTCCCGGCTACCTGGCCAACCTGTCCCTGTCCGTCGCGGACGACGTGGCCGCGGTGGTCCTCGTCAACAGCACCTCCGGGGTCCCCATCGCGACGCTGGGCGCCGACCTGGTGCGCATCGTCGGGGACGCGGAACCCCGCATCCCCGAGCCGTGGCGCCCTCTGCCGGACGTCGACCCGGAGACGCTCGCGCTGACCGGTCCCTGGTACTGGGGGACCCAGGCCTTCGTCCTGCGCCTGACCCCGGACGGCGGCCTCTCGCTCGATCCGCTGGCGGCCAACGGCCCCCGCAGGTCGCGCTTCAGGGCAGCCGGGGACGGCGCCTGGACCGGCCTGGAGGGTTACTACGCGGGGGAGACCCTGCGGGCCGTCCGGCGCTCCGACGGGACCGTGAGCCACCTGGACCTCGGGTCGTTCGTCTTCACCCGCATCCCCTACGACCCCGCCGCCCCCGTGCCGGGCGGTGTGGACGAGGGCGGCTGGCGAGGCCTGAAGCAGGAGGGCTGAAGCAGGGAGGGCTGACCACCTTCCCGGGCCACGACCGGCCCGGGAAGCCCACCAGGCCGGCGTTCACAGCTGGAGCTTGAAACCGAGGTGGGAGGCGGTGAAGCCGAGACGCTCGTAGAACCTGCGGGCGTCGGTCCGGGTGGCGTCGGAGGTCAGCTGCACCAGTCCGCACCCCTGCCGCCCGGACTCCTCGATCGCCCACCGGATGAGCTGCGTGCCCAGCCCGCTGCCGCGTTCGTCGGAGTGGACCCGCACGCCCTCGATGACCGACCGGGTGGTGCCGCGGCGCGAGAGGCCGGGGATCACGGTCAGCTGGAGGGTCCCGACGACCGTGCCGGAACACTCGGCCACCATCAGGTGCTGGTGGGGGTCTGCCGCCAGCCGCTCGAAGGCCACCAGGTAGGGGTCCAGGTCATCAGGGGTCTCGCGGAGCGCGCCCAAGGGGTCGTCCGCGTACAGGGCGACGAGGGCGGGGACGTCGTCCACCTGTGCAGGGCGTATCGAAAGATCACTCATGACCGCACCCTAGGCGTGCCGCGTGCGGTGCGGAGCCCTGCCCCACCAGACCGGCGGCGGGTGGTTCACACCAGATCGGCGGCGTGCAGCGCGCGGACGCCCTCGATGTTGCCGTCCAGGTAGTGCCGCAGCGAGAGCGGTACGAGATGGACGGAGGCGATCCCGACGCGGGTGAAGGGCACGCGCACGATCTCGTACTCCCCAGCAGGGGCCTCCACCTCGGGACCGTGACGGAGGGAGGGATCCATCGACTCCAGCCGGCAGACGAAGAAGTGCTGGATCTTGACGCCGGTGGACGCCTCGTCGGGGCCGATGTGCTCCACGGTGTCCACGAAGCAGGGGATGACGCCGGAGATCTTGGCGCCGAGCTCTTCGTGCACCTCGCGGTGGAGCGCCTCGACGACCGTGGCGTCCTCGGGCTCCACACCACCGCCCGGGGTGACCCAGTACGGATCGACACCGGGCTTGGTGCGCTTGATCAGGATGAGGTCGTCGCCGTCCAGGAGGACGGCTCGGGCGGTGCGCTTGACCACGGGGCGGACGGTCATGGGGGAAATCTGGCCCGCGATGTTCCACGTGAAACATCGCCCGGGCCCATTCGCGCCTGTGGGCCGCGTCCTCAGCACCACGCGGTGGCGGCCTGATGCAGGAGCTCCTGTGCCCGGCCGATGTGCGGAAGGCCGAGTGTGCCGGTGCGCGTCACCAGGAAGTACGTCCGCAGCGGAGGCACATCGGGTTCGTACGGGACGACCAGCGAGCCCCGCTCCAGGGCGGTGGCGCACAGGTAGCGCGGCAGGACGGCGAGGCCGGCGCCGCGCTCGGCGCAGGCGAGGACCGCCCGCAGGTCCGGCACCACCACGGCTCCCGAGGCCGCCGCGGGGACGGCGTCGAAGACCGCGGCCCAGTAGCGCGAGACGAACGGCAGCGACTCGTGGACCTCGACCACGGGGAGCAGGTCCAGCCGGGCCCGGAGGTCCGCGGGCCGGTGCCGGCGGCCCGAGCCCGCCCCGGCCGTCAGTCCCGGGGCCGCCACCAGGACGTGCTCCTCGTCGCACAGCGGGGTGGAGTGCAGCAGTGAACCGCGAGGGCGGGCCGTGGTGACGGAGAGGTCGTAGTGCCCGGCAGCGAGCCCTTCCAGGACCTCCTCGTCGTTGCCGAAGGAGGCGCGCAGCGGCTGCGCCAGGCCTTTGTCGTCGGTGAGGCCGACCAGGGCGGGCAGGACGCGCTCGGCCAGGAACTCAGGAGGCCCCGACAGGTGGAGGGTGCGCGGTGCGCCGTCGTCGCCTCCGGCCTCCGCTATCTCCACCAGTGCGTCCAGGTGGGGAGCGGCCCGGTGGGCCAGCTCGTCGCCGATGCTGGTGGGCACGACCCCGCGTGCCCTTCTCAGGAAGAGCGGGCGGCCGAGCTGGCGCTCCAGAGCGCGGATCTGGGAGGTGACAGCGGGCTGGGAGAGGCCGAGCAGAGCGGCGGCGCGGGTGAAGGACCCGGCTCGGTGCACCGCCACGAAGGTGCGGAGCAAGGCCAGATCCATGGACGCCCCCTCGGCTTCCCCGGGCGGTACCGGCCGCCGTCGGCGGCCGGTCGGCCGCGTCCCACTATAAATATGTCGATAGGTCTCTGTCGCTCCCGTGATTGGACACTGACACAGAGTCAACTAGCCTTGGTCGCGCGGTGCGACCGGGTGGTCGCACGGCGGGCAGGCGGCCCGGTCCGAGCCACGAGGGGGGAGGCTCGGACCGGGCCCTTCGCACTCGGGGGCGGAGCTCCCCGGTCAGTGTCCGGCGGTCGTGCCCGCCGCCTTGTCGAGGGCCCGCAGCACGTCGGCCAGCAGGTCGTCCGGGTCCTCGGCGCCCACCGAGAGGCGGATGAAGCCCTCCGCCACCGCGTCCCCGCCCCAGCGTCCCCGCCGCTCGGCGCTGGAGCGCACCCCGCCGAAACTGGTGGCCTCGTCGACGAGACGCAGCGACTCCAGGAACCGCTCGGCGTGCTCGCGGCCGGGGAGGGTGAAGGAGACCACGCTGCCGAAGCGGCGCATCTGCCGCGAGGCCACGGCGTGGGACGGGTCGTCCGGGAGGCCGGGGTAGCGCAGGTCGCCCACCTCGGGCCGGTCCTTGAGGGCCCGGGCCAGGGTGAGGGCGGTGGCGGCCTGCCGGTCCACCCGCATCTGCAGGGTGGAGATCGAGCGGTGGGCCAGCCAGGCCTCCATCGGACCCGCGATCACTCCGGCGATCTTCCGCCAGCGTCGCACCGCGTCCATGGCCTCGCCGCGGGCGCCGGTCACGTAGCCGAGCAGCACGTCGCCGTGGCCGGTCAGCTGCTTGGTCCCGCTGGCCACCGAGAAGTCGGCGCCCAGTTCCAGCGGCCGCTGGCCGAGCGGGGTGGCCAGCGTGTTGTCGACGGCTACCAGGATGCCCCGGGCGTGCGCCTCCTCGGCGAGCCGGCGCACGTCACAGACGTCCAGGCCGGGGTTGGAGGGTGTCTCGATCCACAGCAGCCGGGCGCCGTCGAGCACCTCGAGCTGCGCGGCGCCACCGGTCGGGGCGGTGCGGACCTCGACGCCGAAGGCCTCGAGCTGGGCCCGGACCAGGGGGAACACCTGGTAGCCGTCGCTGGGCAGGACCACCGTGTCGCCGGAGCGCAGCTGCGAGAACAGCACCGCGGAGATCGCGCCCATGCCGGAGGGGAAGACCAGCGTCTCCACGTCCTCACGGCCGGGAGCCTCGAGCTCGCCGATGGCGTTCTCCAGCAGGGTCCAGGTGGGGTTCTCGTCCCGGCCGTAGGTGTACGGACCGGTGGGTTCGCCCGGCAGGTGGAAGTGGGCGGCGAACACCGGGCCGGGGAGGGTCGGCTCGTACTTCACCGGTTCCGGCAGGCCGGCGCGGACCGCCCGGGTGCCGTCACCGGTCGTGGAGTGCGTCGTGCCCGTGCCGTCGGCCTCGGCGCCCTGTCCTGGGGTGTGCGCGGCGGAGTCGTTCATACGGCCCGTCCTTCCTGGTGCTCACGTCCGGTGGCGGCCGGCAGGCCCGCCACCCCCACTGTCTCAGGGCGGTCGGCCGGCCGGACGGACGGGTGGCCGAATGGGCAGGTCAGGGACGTGCCGTCGTCTCACGAGGCGGACGGCCGCGGTCTGCGGCGGATCGGGACGGCCCAGGCGGCGCGGGACGGCCCAGGCGGCCCGGGGGCGTTGGGCGGCCCGGGTCGTCCCGGAGCGCGGTCAGTCCTCCTCGGGGAGGATCAGGTTGAGGGCCCAGGAGACCACCGAGATGACCAGACCGCCCAGGACCGCGGTCCAGAACCCCTCGACGTGGAAGCTCAGGTCGAGCTTCCCGGCGATCCAGGAGGTGAGCAGCAGCATCAGGGCGTTGACCACCAGCGTGATCAGACCGAGGGTGAGAATGAAGAGCGGGAGCGTCAGCAGCTTGACGACCGGCTTCACCAGCAGGTTGACCAGGCCGAAGATCAGGGCCACCAGGATCAGTGTCCAGGCCTTCTTGCCGGTGCTGCCGCCCTCGAGGCTGATGTTGTCGATCAGCCACACGGCCACCGCCAGGGCTCCCGCGTTGGCGAGCGTCTTGACTAGGAAATTCATCATGTGTCTGATCGTGGCAGAAGAGATCGACGGTGGTCCTGGACTCAAGGGGCGAGCGGGGCGATGAAAGCTTTCCGGCTGGAAGAACTCGAGGCGGAACGGGCCGCCAACGACGGCGCGTATCTGCAGTTCCTGCGCGAACGGCACATGTCGGTCGGGCTCTACGCGCTGGACGCCGGCACGCAGGATCCGCAGCAGCCGCACCACCAGGACGAGGTGTACTTCGTGGTGAGCGGACGCGGCTGGCTCACCGTGGGGACCGAGACCACCGAGGTGGCGCGCGGCAGCGTGGTCTACGTGCCGGCCGGGGTCCCGCACAAATTCCACCACATCAGCGAGGACCTCAGGGTGATGGTCGTCTTCTCCCCGCCGGAGGGGTGACGGGGGCTGCGGCCGAGGGTCGCGGGGCCGCGTCCCCTAGGGGTGCGGTCAGGGGGGAACGGGGGTGCCCGGAGCCCCTGCAGGCTCCTTCGCGCGCCTAGCATCGATGATGTGGCGCCCGAGACGCGGCGCCCGACTCGCAGAGGGAAAAGGGGCTGGGCGATGCGTGAGATCCTCGCGGACGTGCCGTGGTGGGTGAAGTGGGTGGCGATCCCGGTGATCGCGCTGGTGGTCTTCGGCGGCTTCCTGCTGAGCCTGCTCGGTTTCCTGGTGCACCTGCTGTTCAAGGTGCTGCTGTTCGTGGCGCTGGTGGGAGGTCTGATCTTCCTGGTGCGGAAGTTCACCGGCCACTCCTCCTCGTCCTCCGACGGGAAGTGGTGAGCGCGCCCGGCGCGCAAGGGGCGGATCCCTCGTGAGAGGGAAGCTTCGCCCGCGGGGTGTATGCGGCAGGTGACGGACCGTTAGAGTCCGGAACTCGACGTGGGGGAGCCAGAGCCCCCGCGGGCGGCCTGCACATCCCCCGTGTTTCCCCGGCACGGGCAGCCCCTCGCGCTCCGGGAGTGACCCTTGGCCACGGCCGACACCGCGTCCGCCTCGCGACGCGCCCCATCGGTGCCAGTCCAGCCCACCCAGGCGGGCCACGTGCCCGCCGGCTCCGCGAGGGAGCGCCCGGGCAGAGGCAGAGCGGCCGAGGGCGCCGGAAGACCGCGCCAGGGCCAGCCGGCGACGCTGATCGGATCGGTCCAGCGGGCGATGCGGCTGCTGGAGACCGTGGCCGCGCACGAACAGGGCGCGCCGGCGAAACAACTGGCCCGGCAGGCGGGGCTCGCGCTGCCGACCACCTACCACCTGTTGCGCACCCTCGTGCACGAGGGCTATCTGCGGCGCGACAGCGGCCTCTTCCACCTCGGGGACGCCGCCGAGCGGCTGAGCCGCAGACTGGCACGGCAGAAACGTCGCGGCGCGGTCACCGAGGCGCTGGCCCACTGGCACGACGCCGTGGGAGCACCGCTGTACTGCGCCCGCTACCGCGACGGGGAGATCGAGGTCGTCGGCGTCGCGGACTCCGAGGAGAGCCCGGCGGTCGACGAGTGGGCCGACTTCCGGGCCACCGGGCACGCGCACGCCATCGGGCAGTGCCTGCTCTCCCAGCTCGACGAGGACGCCCGCCGGGACCACCTGGCCCGCTACCCGGTGCAGCGGCTGACCCCGTACACCGTCGAGGACGAGCGCGTCCTGCTGCGGCGTTTGGCGGCCTGCCGCCATGGGGAGCCAGTGATCGAGCATCAGGAGTACGTCCTGGGCACGGTGTGCGCGGCGATCCCCATCCGGATCGGCACCCTCGTCGCCACGGTGGCCGTCTCCCTCCCCGCCCAGCAGGCCGACGGCCTGCTCCCGGCGGCCCGCCGGCTGCAGGCCGAGATCGGGCGCCAACCCGGTGTCCTGGCCCTGTCTTTCAGTATCTGAAAAATCACTCCTTGTGATTCGCCGTGTACGTTCAGCAAGATGGCGCGCAGGGTCAGCAGGATGAGTCCCGGACAACCCGAGGACAAAAGACGGGGTAGGCGATGCGCGAGTCGGTGCAGGCAGAGGTCATGATGAACTTTCTCGTCTCGGACGAGCTCTCGTTCCGCATTCCGGTCGAGCTGCGCTACGAGACCTCTGATCCGTTCGCCGTGCGACTGACCTTTCACCTTCCTGGTGACGCGCCGGTGACCTGGGCCTTCGGCCGGGAGCTGCTGATCGACGGGGTGGGGCGGCCCTGCGGGGACGGTGACGTCAGAGTGTCACCGGCCGACCCCGACATGCTGGGCGAGGTGCTGATCCGGCTCCAGGTGGGCCGCGACCAGGCGCTGTTCCGCTCCGGCGCCGCTCCGCTGGTGGCGTTCCTGGACCGGACGGACAAGCTGGTCCCGCTCGGTCAGGAGGGCGCGCTGGCCGACTTCGACGCCCACCTCGACGAGGCGCTGGACCGCATCCTGGCCGAGGAACAGAGCGCCGGCTGATCTGCCCGCCGTGGCCGGCCCCGCTCCCCTGAAGGAACGCTTCGGCCCGGCGGCGGCAGCCCGGGCGGCCCTGACCGCCTCCCGGGCACCGGCAGCCCGCGCCGCACCTCCGACGCGGATGTCGTGCCCGGTGAGGTCAGCGGCGGCGGCGACGCCCTCGGTTGGCGCGGCTCCGCCCGGCCGCCTGAGGGGCGCCTCGGCCGTCGGGGCCGGGGCGGTCGGCGGCGACCACCAGGGCGGCCAGCGCGGTGGTCACCGGCACCGAGGCCACCAGGCCGATGGAACCGATCAGGGTGCGCACGATCTCCTGGGCGACCAACTCGCTGTTGGCGACGGAGCCCACGCTGCTCTGGGCGATCGAGAAGAGCAGCAGCAGCGGCAGCGCGGCGCCCGCGTAGGCGAGCACCAGGGTGTTGACCACCGAGGCGATGTGGTCCCGGCCGATGCGCAGACCGGCGCGGTAGAGGCCGCGCGGGCCCAGCGAGGGGTTGGCCTCGTGGAGCTCCCAGACCGCCGAGGTCTGGGTGACGGTCACGTCGTCCAGGACGCCCAGCGAGCCGATGATGATCCCGGCCAGCAGCAGGCCGCTCATGTCGATCTGCGGATACAGGCCGTGGATCAGGCCGGTGTTGTCGTCGGTGTTGCCGGTCAGGACGGCCCAGTCGATGAAGACCGAGCCCAGCACGCCGATCAGCAGCAGCGACACCAGGGTGCCCAGCACCGCCACCGAGGTCCTGGCCGACAGGCCGTGGCACAGGTAGAGCGCGATCAGCATGATGGCGCTGGATCCGACCACCGCGACCACCAACGGGTTCGAACCCTGGAGGATGGCGGGCAGGATGAACAGGGTGAGCACCAGGAAGCTCACCGCCAGCGCGATCAGCGCCATCAGGCCCCGCAGCCGGCCCACGACCACCACGGCCACCGCGAAGATGCCCGCCAACAGGGCGAGCGGGAACTTCCGGTTCATGTCCATGACCGAGTACTGCAGTTCCTTCGGCGCGGACGGCTCGTAGGCGGCGATCACCGAGTCGCCCTCGGCCAACTGCCGGGACTGGTCCTTCTGGACCAGTTCGGTGAAGGTGCGGCCCTTGTCCTTCCCGGTGTCGATCCGCACCGTGGCCAGGGAGCACTCCTGGTCCTTCTTGCTCTGCTGTCCGCAGGAGGTCTTCTCGACGCGGGTGACGGTGGCCTGCTCGGTGTGCCGGTCGAATCCCACGCCGGAGCGCTCGTGGCCGGGCGCCCCGCCCGGCCACAGGACCAGCAGACCGACGGCGACGGCGGCGGCGAACGGCACCAGGACGGCGGTGATGATCCTCCGCAGGCGCCGGGAGGCCGGTGCGGCCGGCCCGTGCGCGTGACTGTGCCCGTGTCCGCCGCCGGAGCCGTGGTCGTGTCCCCCGCCGGAGCCGGAGCCGGAGCCGGATCCGGGGCCGTCGTCGGACCCGTGTCCGCCGCCGGAGCCGGACCCTCCGCCGGAGCCAGATCCGTGGCCGTGTCCGCCGGTGTCGTCCCCCGAGCCGTGCCCGTAGCCGGAGCCCTGGCCCGCCCCGTAGCCGGAGCCCTGGCCCGCCCCGTAGCCGGAGCCCTGGCCCGTCCCGGCTCCGTACCCGTCGCCCGACCCTTCGTCGTACCCGCGGCCCGGTCCGTCGCCGTACCCGCGACCAGGCCCGGTTCCCCGTCCCGGCCCCGTGCCGGGAGCGGATCCGCGGGCGGGCGGTGGGCCGTAGCCGGGTGGCGGACCGTAGGCGGCACCGGGGCCATGACCGGGACCGGCGCCGTGCGCGTGACCGTGCGGCAGGCGAGGGCCGTTGGGGGAACGCGGCGGTTCGGGAGGCGGTTGCATGGTGCTCACGGACAGATCATCCCAAGAGTGACAGAGGCCTACTGTTCACCGCGCCCGGCGAGACGCTAGCGTGGGGTCACCTTTGCACACGCGGGAGCTCGGAGCACCGGGCTGAGAGGACGCTGACGTCCGCACCGCCCCCGGAACGGGGCGGGCAGACGATGTTTCACGGGAAACATCGTCACGGAGACCGCTGCGTCGACCGCCGAACCTGTTACCGGGTAATGCCGGCGTAGGGAGTAGGTCTCATGACCGACAAGGACGCACGCACGCCTGCTCGTTGGCACAAGAGCTATGTCGAGGGCTCGCGCTCCGACATCCGCGTGCCGATGCGGCAGGTCCACCTCACCAATGGCCGTTCGGTGTCGCTGTACGACACCTCCGGCCCGTACACCGACCCCGCGGCGGCCACCGACGTCCGCCGGGGCCTGCCGTCACTGCGGCAGAACTGGATCGTCGCCCGGGGGGACACCGAGGAGTATCCCGGCCGTCCGGTCCGGCCCGAGGACGACGGAATCCGCCACACCTCGCCGCGCGGCGGGCTGCGGAACCTGGACGCGGTGTTCCCCGGGGCGCCGCGGCTTCCGCGCCGCGGCCGGGACGGCCGTCCGGTCACCCAGCTCGCCTACGCGCAGCGCGGCGAGATCACGCCCGAGATGGAGTTCGTCGCCCTCCGGGAGAACGTCGCCCCCGAAGTGGTGCGCGAGGAGATCGCGGCGGGCCGGGCGGTGCTGCCCGCCAACGTGAACCACCCGGAGATCGAGCCGATGATCATCGGCAAGCGGTTCCTGGTGAAGGTCAACGCCAACATCGGCAATTCGGCGGTGACCTCCTCCATCGAGGAGGAGGTGGAGAAGATGACCTGGGCGACCCGCTGGGGCGCCGACACGGTCATGGACCTCTCCACGGGCCGCAACATCCACACCACGCGGGAGTGGGTGCTGCGCAACTCGCCCGTCCCGATCGGCACCGTGCCGCTCTACCAGGCGCTGGAGAAGGTGGAGGGCCGGGCCGAGGAGCTGACCTGGGAGATCTACCGGGACACGGTGATCGAACAGGCCGAGCAGGGCGTGGACTACATGACGGTGCACGCCGGGGTCCGGCTGGCCTACGTGCCGCTGACGGCCGGCCGCAAGACGGGCATCGTCTCGCGCGGCGGGTCCATCATGGCCGCCTGGTGCCTGGCCCACCACCGGGAGAGCTTCCTCTACGAGCACTTCGAGGAGCTGAGCGAGATCCTCGCGGCGTACGACGTCACCTACTCGTTGGGCGACGGTCTGCGCCCGGGATCGATCGCCGACGCCAACGACGAGGCGCAGTTCGCCGAGTTGCGCACCCTCGGGGAACTCGGCCGCATCGCCAGGCGGTGCGGTGTGCAGACGATGATCGAGGGCCCGGGACACGTCCCGATGCACAAGATCAAGGAGAACATCGACCTTCAGCAGGAGATCTGCGACGAGGCGCCGTTCTACACCCTGGGTCCGCTGACCACGGACATCGCTCCGGGCTACGACCACATCACCTCCGGGATCGGCGCGGCGATGATCGCATGGTGGGGCACGGCGATGCTCTGCTACGTGACGCCCAAGGAGCACCTGGGCCTCCCCGACCGCGACGACGTCAAGACGGGCGTGATCACCTACAAGATCGCCGCCCACGCCGCGGACCTGGCCAAGGGACACCCGGGCGCCCAGGAATGGGACGACGCGCTCTCCGACGCCCGGTTCGAGTTCCGGTGGGAGGACCAGTTCGACCTCTCCCTGGACCCGGTCACGGCACGGGAGTTCCACGACGAGACGCTCCCGGCCGAGCCGGCGAAGACGGCGCACTTCTGCTCCATGTGCGGGCCGAAGTTCTGCTCGATGCGGATCAGCCGGGACATCAACGAGCGGTTCGGCGGTGACGCGGCGACGGGTTCGCCGTTGGAGATCGCCGAGGGGATGCTGCAGAAGTCCAAGGAGTTCGCGGCACGCGGTAACCAGGTCTACGTGCCGTTGACCGAGCGTCCCGGGCAGCTGGAGACCGCGGCGGACTGACCGCGGGCCGGTGCGGCGGCGGGTCACGCCGGCCGGGCGCCTGTGCGCGCCGGGCCGGCGTGGCCGCTTTCCGTCACGTGTTGCGGCGGTCCGGGCTGGAGAAGTCGGGGCTGCTGTAGCCCGGGCTGCTGAAGCGCGGGCTGGTCATCCGGCCCGGTTCCCGACGGGCACCGGGCCGGACGTCCTGGTCACCCGGCGCGGGCAGCGGTCCGCCCGCCGGGGCGACCCGGGAGGCCGAGGCCGACGCCTTCTCCAGGAAGGGCTGGAGGCCGAACTCGCGCAGAGCCTCCAGCCACTCCAGACGGGCCCGCTCCAGATCCGCGTCCTGCGGGTGCCGGGGCTCCACGTGGTAGGCCCGGGCGCCGTTGCGCAGGGCGGTGACCAGCAGTCCGGCCGCGGCGGTCAGCAGTCCGCCCGCGGCCAGCGCCCCGAACACCCAGCCGGCGGTCAACAGGGTCCGCGCCATGGCCGGTTCCGGCGTGACCATCTTCAGCACGTAGCCGATCAGCAGCAGCACGACCGCCGACGCTCCCGCCAGCAGGGGAGCCAGCACGACGGCCACCGCGCCCGCGCCGGGACCGGAGGCGTCGGCCTCCCGTGTCACGGCGCTCTCCGCGGTGTCGGAATCCGGCTCCCCGGCCGAGTCGGCCAGGCGCCGCAGGCCGTCGCGGAGGTCGAGGTAGTGGCCGTACTCGACGGCCGCCGCCTGGGCGATCTCGTCCGCGCGGGCCAGGGCGTGCGTGCGCAGCTGCTCGGTGTTCGGCCGCCCGGTGAGAACCGCCGGGTCGTTCTCGCGCGGGGTCGAGCGCAGAACCTCGTCCAGGGCTCGCTCGAAATCGGGGCGGTCCTCGTTCCGCAGGTGCTGCGGGTGGCTGGTCATGTGCATCCCCCGATGCTCCGTAGGGCTGTGGCTCGGCATGCCGACGAGCCGTCTGGCTGGGACGGAGGGGAGCCTGCTACGGATAGTCCGATGGTAGTGCCGTGGCGGCGGGTGATGACAAGGGGAATTCCGGGAGTTTCCCGGTTTCCTGCCGGATCCGCGCCGGATCCGGCAGGAAATGCGACGTATGAACTCCCGTGATGCGGACGGGAGTTGATCACTGCGCGTGATCAGGAGCCGAGGGCCGGCGGCGGGTGCGCCGGGTCAGGCGACGGGCAGGCGCCGCACCAGGAGGGTGCCGGCCATGGTGACGCCGCCGTCCATGGCGACGGCCAGACCGTCGGCGTAGATGTGCGGCCCGTCGATCGGGGAGCGTCCCGAGCCTGACGCGCCGTCCTCCGAGCCCGCCTCGCCCGTGAGGTACGGGATCGGGCTGTGGCCGTGGACGATCCGGGTGCCGCCGTAGGCGTCGAGGAGCTCGCGGGCGGCGTCCACACCGCCGTCGCGGAAGGCGAACCGCTTGGTGAACTTGCGGAAGAGGTCCCACACCTCGTCCGGGTCGTTGCGGGTCAGCGTCTCCCGGACGGTGTCGTTGACCTCCTCGATGGAGGCGCCGAACTCCAGGTACGCGGTGGTGTCGGAGTGCACCAGCAGGTGCCCGTCGACCTCCTCCATGGCGGCGAGCCGCGACATCCACTGCAGGTGGTGGTCGCGCAGACGCTCCATGTCCGCCTTCTGGCCGCCGTTGAGCAGCCAGGCGGCCTGGAAGGTGGCGGTGCCCGCGCTGGAGTTGACGGGCGTGTCGGCGTACCGCTTGGCGCCGAGCAGGAGGAGCTCGTGGTTGCCGAGCAGCGCCTTGCAGTAGCCGCCCGCGGCCGCGGCCTCGGCCGACAGCCGCATCACGAGGTCGATCACGCCGATCCCGTCGGGGCCCCGGTCGGTGAAGTCGCCGAGGAACCACAGCCGGGTGTTGCCGGCCGACCATTCGCCGTTCGCGTCGACGATGCCCTGCTCGCGCAGCGCGTCGAGGAGTTCGTCGAGGTAGCCGTGGACGTCGCCGACGACGTAGAGCGGGCCGGGAGCGGGCTGCCCCGCGGTCGTCGCCTCCGAGGGACCGGCGGCGGGGGACGGGATGAGCTGCAGCGTGTCGCCGCGGCGGATCACCGGGAGGTCCCGCTCGGTCGGGGTGTACTCGGCGGCGTCGTGACCGGGGATGTCCTCGGGCGGCACCGAACCGGGGTGCGGCTCCGCCGGGGGCTCGCCGTGCGCGGCGGAGGCCGGCGGCACGGGAGCGGGAGGGATCACCGCCGCTGTGTGCGGAACGGGTTCGTGGACGTATGCGGGCACCCGGAAGTCGCGCAGCGTCGCCGTACGCTCCACCTCGGGTCCCCGACCGGCCCCCTGAGTCATCGACCCCTCCACCATCGCGCCGCGTCTGCACCGCATCGGACTGCCTGGTGGCAGCGGCCCGCGGTGCCGTGCGCCCATCATAGGAACGCGGATCGTGCCGTGGGACGACCCAGGGGTGGTGAATCCTGCGGCATGAGGGGATGACGGGCGGGATTTCGGCCGAATCGCACGATGTGCGCCGGTTGACGTCCCTCCGACGGCCGCCGTCCCGCCCCCTGCCGCCCTCCCCGCGCCCGCCCGCACGCCCGTCACCGAGGACGGGTCGCCCCTCGTCCTGGTCCGTCCTCGCCCGCGCCCGGCCTCACCTGACGTGCCGTCGGCCGGGCAGGTCTCACCCCGCCCGACCAACGCCCCGGCCACCCCTGCCGGGCCGTGCGCCGCCGTCCGCCCCCGCTCCGTCCCGCCGTGGGGCGAGGGGCCGGAGCGGGGCGGGCGACGTGTCAGCCGGCGCCGGCCGCGCGGGGAGGGCTCACGGTGGTGCGGGCCGGGCGGCGCTGGGACGACGCCCGGACGATCAGCTCCGTCGGCATCACCTGCTCGACCGGCTGGTCCGAGGCGATGCCCTCGATGGCGTCGATCAGCAGCTGGACCACGGCCGTGCCGATGCGGCGCGGCTTGAGGGAGAGCGTGGTGATCGGCGGCTCGGTGGCGGCGTAGACCGAGGACTCGCTGCAGCACACCAGCAGCAGGTCCTCGGGCACCCGCAGCCCGTACCGCCGGGCGGCCGCCAGGAGGTCCGTGCCGTTGGGGTCGAACAGGCCGTACACCGCGTCCGGACGGTCCGGACGGGCCAGCAGCCGGTCGGCGGCGACCGCGCCCGCGCAGGGGTCGTGAGCCGGGTAGGACTCGTAGACCGGATCCTGGCCGACGCTCTCGCACCAGCGGAGGTAGGCGGTGGTCGACAGCCGGGTGTAGGTGTCCGTGCTGGTGCCGGTGAGCAGCCCGATGCGGCGTGCCCCGGCCCCGGCGAGGTGGTCGAGGATGCCCAGCACGGCGGCCTCGTGGTCGTTGTCCACCCAGGCCGTCACCGGAAGGGTGCCGTCCGGGCGGCCGTCGGAGACCACCGGTAAACCCTGACGGGCCAGTTCGGTGACGACCGGGTCGTGGTCCGAGGGGTCGATGACCACCGTCCCGTCCAGAGCCACGTTGGACCACACGTCGTGCCGTGAGGTCGCGGGCAGGATGACCAGGGCGTATCCGCGGTCCAGCGCCGCCGAGGAGGCCGCCCGCGCCATCTCGGCGAAGTACGCGAACTCCGTGAAGGTGAAAGGTTCATCCCCGTACGTGGTGACGGTCAGGCCGATGAGGCCGGACTTCCCCGTGCGGAGGGTTCGGGCCGCGGCCGATGGGCGGTAACCGAGACGGTCGGCCACCTCACGGACATGGCGGCGGGTGGCATCGGGCAGTCGGCCCTTGCCGTTGAGGGCGTCGGAGACGGTCGTGATGGACACTCCGGCCGCGGCGGCGACGTCCCGGATACCTGCCCGGCCTGGTCGGCTGCCCCTGCGGCTGATCTCCGCCCGGTTCACCTGGTGCTTCCCTGCTGCTGTCATGGCGAGCCGATAGTAGGGCTCGGAAGGCAGGCTGGGCCGGATGCATATGCGCCCGTTGACAGGGACGATTCTCCATGGTCATGTGGGCGCAATCACCTTGGAAATCAAGGCGATTGAGTCTTGGAGTCGCAGGACCAGGCGTCTCGGCGGGTGCATGCAATGTGCACCGGAGAGGTCCCGCCCGGGGTGCAACTCACCTTCACGGGTGATGCGCGCCAGGGCGCGAGCCACCGGCGTGCGTGATTTTCGCGGTTGCGCCCCTGGGTCCGCGGTTGTTCCGGCACCCCGGACCGCTCCCGCCGGAGGGCGCCCGCCGGGGCCCGTCACACCGGGCCGGTACCGCCACGGCGGGCGGCTCTTAGGCTGATAGCCATCGGTGCCGTCGGCGTAGTGAGCCGCCGGCCGTCATGAGGAGGACTGCGGTGAGCGAGACGACCCCCAAACTGCGTGCCGAGCTGGAGGGAGTGCCCTCCTACAAGCCGGGCCGCCCGGCTTCGGGGACGGGCCCGGTCGCCTACAAGCTGTCCTCCAACGAGAACCCCTACCCGCCGCTGCCAGGCGTGATGGAGAGCGTGGTGGCCGCGGCCGCCTCGTTCAACCGGTACCCGGACATGGCCTGCACCGGCCTGACCGAGGAACTGGCGGAGCGCTTCGGGGTGCCGGCCTCGCACGTGGCCACCGGCACGGGCTCGGTGGGCGTCGCCCAGCAGCTGTTGCAGTCCACCAGCGGCCCCGGCGACGAGGTGATCTACGCGTGGCGCTCCTTCGAGGCCTACCCGATCATCACCCGGATCAGCGGCGCCACGCCCGTCCAGGTCCCGCTCACCCCGGGTGACGTGCACGACCTGGACGCGATGGCCGCGGCGATCACCGAGCGGACCCGGCTGATCTTCGTCTGCAACCCCAACAACCCGACCGGCACGGTGGTGCGCCGGGCCGAGCTGGAGCGCTTCCTGGACCGGGTGCCGAGCGACGTGCTGGTGGTGCTGGACGAGGCGTACCGGGAGTTCATCCGGGACACGGACGTCCCCGACGGCGTGGAGCTGTACCGCGACCGCCCCAACGTCTGCGTGCTGCGCACCTTCTCCAAGGCGTACGGCCTGGCGGGTCTGCGGGTCGGGTTCGCGATCGCCCACGAGCCGGTGGCGGCCGCGCTGCGCAAGACGGCCGTGCCGTTCGGCGTCAGCCAGCTGGCGCAGGACGCGGCGGTCGCCTCGCTGCGCGCGGAGGACGAGCTGCTCGGCCGGGTCGGCTCCCTGGTGGGCGAGCGCACCCGGGTGGTCGCGGCCCTGCGCGAGCAGGGGTGGACCGTGCCGGACACCGAGGCGAACTTCGTCTGGCTGCGGCTGGGCGAGCGGACCATGGACTTCGCGGCGGTCTGCGAGCAGGCGGGTGTGGTGATCCGCCCGTTCGCCGGGGAGGGCGTGCGGGTCACGGTCGGGGAGACCGAGGCGAACGACCTCTTCGTCAAGACGGCGGAGGACTTCCGCAGGTCCCTCTGATCCCGGTCCGGTCCGCCGACCGGACGTGCCGCGGCCCGATGGCCCCCTCGGGGAGCCGCCGGGCCGTCGTCGTTCCGGCGGCCGCGGCCTGGGTGAGGGGCGGTTCTCGGAGCGTGGCCGAGGGGCGGGTTTCGGTCGATCCGGGCCAGTAGGGGGACCCCCCTGTACGACCGTTCGACCGACATGCTGATAATAGCTTGTGAATGTGAACGCTTTCACAAGCGCGCATGTTCATCCCCCCATGTGCGGATCTGGTGGAACAAAGAGTCCGCCTCGAGGCACCGCTGTGAAGGAGAACACGTGGACCTCGCCCTGGCACCCGAGACACTCGCCCGCTGGCAGTTCGGCATCACGACCGTCTACCACTTCCTCTTCGTCCCGCTGACGATCTCCCTTGCCGCGCTCACGGCCGGCCTCCAGACGGCCTGGGTCCGCTCGGGCAAGGAGAAGTACCTCAGGGCCACCAAGTTCTGGGGCAAGCTCTTCCTGATCAACATCGCGCTGGGCGTCGTCACCGGCCTGGTGCAGGAGTTCCAGTTCGGCATGAACTGGTCCGCCTACTCCCGCTTCGTGGGGGACGTCTTCGGGGCGCCGCTGGCCTTCGAGGCGCTGATCGCCTTCTTCTTCGAGTCCACCTTCATCGGGCTGTGGATCTTCGGCTGGGACAAGCTCCCGAAGAGGATCCACCTCGCCTGCATCTGGATGGTGGCGCTCGGCACCCTCCTCTCCGCCTACTTCATCCTGGCGGCGAACTCCTGGATGCAGCACCCGGTCGGCTACCGGATCAACGAGGCCAAGGGCCGCGCCGAGCTCACCGACTTCTGGCTGGTGCTGACCCAGAACACCACGTTGGCCCAGGTCTTCCACAGCCTGGCCGCCGCCTTCCTGACCGGCGGCGCCTTCATGGTCGGCATCGCGGCCTTCCACCTGGCCCGCGGCCGGCACATCGCGGAGATGCGCACCTCGCTGCGACTGGGCTTGGTGACGGTGGCGGTCGGCGGCCTGCTCACGGCGGTCAGCGGTGACGTGCTCGGCAAGGTGATGTTCGAGCAGCAGCCGATGAAGATGGCGGCCGCCGAGGCGCTGTGGGAGGGCGAACGTGGGGCCCCGTTCTCGCTCTTCGCCTACGGGGACGTCGACAAGGGCCACAACACGGTGGCGATCCAGATACCCGGCCTGCTCTCCTACCTCGCCGACTCGGACCTGGACCACTACGTGCCGGGCATCAACGACATCAACGAGGAGATGCAGGAGAAGTACGGTCCCGGCGACTACCGCCCCAACATCCCGGTGGCCTTCTGGAGCTTCCGCTGGATGATGGGCTTCGGCATGGCCTCCCTCGGGGTGGGCGTGCTCGGGCTCTGGCTCACCCGCAAGAAGTTCCTGCTCCCTGGGCATCTGCGGACCGGCGAGGACGAGGTGCCGCGCCTGGTCCTGCTGCCGCGTGGCAGCGTCCTCGGTCCCCGGACGACCCGGCTGTTCTGGCAGGTGGCGACCTGGACCATGGCGTTCCCGCTGATCGCGAACGCCTGGGGCTGGATCTTCACCGAGATGGGCCGCCAGCCCTGGGTGGTGTTCGGCGTCTTCCAGACCCGTGACGCCGTCTCCCCCGGCGTCGGCCAAGGCGAGGTGCTCGCCTCGATGCTCCTCTTCACGGCGGTCTACGCGGCGCTCGCCGTCGTCGAGGTGAAGCTGCTCGTGAAGTACGTGAAGGCCGGCCCGCCCGAGCTCACCGAGGCCGACCTCAACCCGCCCACCCGGATCGGCGGCGACCCTCAGGACGCCGACCGGCCGATGGCCTTCTCGTACTAGCAGGCAGGAGTCGCCCCGCATGGAACTTCAACTGCACGACGTCTGGTTCGTCCTGATCGCCGTCCTGTGGACCGGCTACTTCTTCCTGGAGGGCTTCGACTTCGGGATCGGCGTCCTCACCCGGCTGCTGGCCCGGGACCGGACCGAGAAGCGGGTGTTGATCAACACCATCGGCCCGGTCTGGGACGGCAACGAGGTCTGGCTGGTGACCGCCGCCGGCGCCACGTTCGCCGCCTTTCCCGAGTGGTACGCCACGCTCTTCTCCGGCTTCTACCTGCCGCTGCTGCTGGTCCTGCTCTGCCTGATCCTGCGCGGGGTGGCCTTCGAGTACCGGGTGAAGCGCTCCGGTGAGCAGTGGCAGCGCAACTGGGAGTCGGTGATCTTCTGGACCTCGCTGCTGCTCGCCACCCTGTGGGGCGTGGTGTTCGGCAACATCGTCCGCGGCCTGCGGATCGACCGGGACCTGGAGTACGTGGGCACCCTGGGGGACCTGCTGAACCCGTACGCCCTGCTGGGCGGAGTGACCACCCTCGCGCTGTTCACCTTCCACGGCGCCCTCTTCGCCGCGCTGAAGACCGAGGGGGAGATCCGGGACCGGGCGCGCGGACTGGCGCTGCGGCTGGGCGCCGTCACCGCCGTGCCGCTGGCCGGCTTCCTGCTCTGGACGCTGCTCCTGCGGGGCGGGGCCCCCGGCCTGGTGACCGCGGCCCTCACCCTGGCCGTCCTGGCCGTCGCGGTGTTCACCGCACGGGCCGGGCGGGAGGGCTGGGCGTTCGTCTTCTCCGGTCTCGGGGTGGTGGGGCTGGTGGCGGTCTTCTTCCTGTCGCTGTTCCCGAACGTCATGCCCTCGACGCTGGACGAGTCCTGGAGCCTCACGGTCACCAACGCCTCGTCCAGCCCTTACACCCTGAAGATCATGACCTGGTGCGCGCTGGCGGCCACGCCCGTGGTGCTGCTCTACCAGTCCTGGACCTACTGGGTGTTCCGCAAGCGGATCGGCACACGGCACATCGCCGTGAGCCACTGACCACTCTCACGGACGAGGTTTCACGTGAAACCGGTGGACCCCCGGCTGGTGCGTCACGCACGCGCCACCCGCTTCTTCCTGGCCGCGGTGGTGACCCTGGGCCTGATCGGGGCGGGACTGGTCGTCGCCCAGGCGACGCTGATCGCCGAGGTGGTGGTCGGCGTCTTCCAGCGCGGGCTGGCCACCGGCGAGCTGGGAGCTCCCCTGTTGGCCCTGGCCGCCGTCGCCTGTGGGCGGGGACTGGTCGCCTGGCTGACCGGACTCGCCGCCCACCGGGCGAGCGCGGCGGTCAAGTCCGAGCTCCGGGGGCGGCTGCTGGCACGGACAGCCGCCCTCGGTCCCTCCTGGCTGGACGGGCAGCGCACCGGGTCGCTGGTGAACCTGGCGACCCGGGGCGTGGACGCCCTGGACGACTACTTCGCCCGGTACCTGCCCCAGCTGGGCCTGGCCGTGGTGGTGCCGGTGGTGGTGCTGGCACGGATCGTCACGGGTGACTGGGTCTCCGCGGCGATCATCGTGGCGACCCTGCCTCTGATCCCGCTGTTCATGGCGCTGATCGGGTGGGCCACGGAGGCCCACACCGCGCGGCAGTGGCGGTTGCTGTCGCGTCTCTCCGGCCACTTCCTCGACGTGGTCGCCGGGCTTCCCACCCTGAAGGTGTTCGGGCGGGCGAAGGCCCAGGCGGAGTCGATCCGCCGGATCACCGAGGAGTACCGGCGAGCCACCCTGCGCACGCTGCGGATCGCCTTCCTCTCCTCGTTCGCGCTGGAGTTGCTGTCCACGCTGTCGGTGGCGCTGGTGGCGGTCACCATCGGCATGCGGCTCGTTCACGGGGAACTGGACCTCTACACCGGGCTGGTGGTGCTGGTCCTCGCCCCCGAGGCCTATCTGCCGCTGCGGCAGGTGGGGGCGCAGTACCACGCGGCGGCGGAGGGGCTGGCCGCCGCGGAGGAGGTGTTCGCGACGCTGGAGACGCCGCTGCCGGCGGCGGGGGACCGGCCGGTGCCGGCGGACACGACGATCACCTTCGAGGACGTCACGGTGCGCTACCCGGACCGCTCGGAGGACGCTGTTCGGGGCGTCTCGTTCACCGTGGAGCCCGGCGCGGTGGTCGCCCTCACGGGGCCCAGCGGCGCGGGCAAGTCCACGCTGCTGCGGGTGCTGCTCGGCTTCACCGGGCCCTCGCGGGGGCGGGTGCGCGTGGGTGGCGTGGACCTCGCGGAGATCGACCCGCAGGCCTGGCGGTCGCGGATCGCCTGGGTGCCGCAGCGGCCCCACCTGTTCGCGGGGAGCGTGGCGGAGAACGTGCGGCTGGCACGGCCCGGCGCCGACGACGCCGAGGTGCGGCGGGCGCTGGCGGACGCCGGGGCGCTGGAGTTCGTGGACGCCCTGCCGGAGGGGACCGGCACGTTGCTGGGGGAGGACGGCGCGGGGCTGTCGGCCGGACAGCGGCAGCGGATCGCGCTGGCCCGCGCCTTCCTGGCCGACCGGCCGGTGCTGCTGCTCGACGAGCCGACGGCCGCGCTGGACGGGGCGACGGAGGCGGAGATCACCGAGGCGGTGCGGCGGCTGGCGGTGGGCCGGACCGTCCTGCTGGTGGTCCACCGGCCCGCACTGCTGGCGGTGGCGGACCGCGTCATCCGGCTGACGGCGCCGTCCGGGGCGGCCGCGGCGGGGAGTGGGATCGCGGGCGGGCCGGGCCGCTTGCCCGGGTACGACCACGGCGCCGCGCTTGGTGGTTCCCCGGTGACCCGCGCCGCCGCCCCGGCGGCCGGTGCTGCCGACAAGTCGGTGACCGCTGCCGCCGGGCCGGTGGTGGGAGCGGGCGCCGGTGGCCTGGCCGTTTCCGTGAGCGGGGCGGCGGTCGAGGGCGGTGCCCGTCCCGTGGCCGCGCTTGCGACCGGTGGTGCGCGTGCCCGTGGGCGTGGCGTGCTGCGGCGGGTGCGAGGGCTGTCGGGGGCGCGGCGGGGGCGGCTCGGGACGGCGCTGCTGCTGGGGAGTCTCGCGCTGGGCAGCGCGGTGGGTCTGATGGCGACCTCCGGCTGGCTGATCTGCCGGGCCTCAGAGATGCCGCCCGTGCTGCACCTGATGCTCGCGGTGACCGCGACCCGCGCCTTCGGCATGGGCCGTGCCGTCTTCCGCTACGCCGAACGGCTGGTCTCGCACGACGCCGTGCTGCGGATGCTCGCCGACACCCGGGTCGCGGTCTTCGCGCGGCTGGAGCGGCTCGCTCCCGCCGGGCTGCGCGGCGCACGCCGGGGAGATCTCCTGTCCCGCCTGGTCACCGACGTGGACGCCCTCCAGGACTACTGGCTGCGGTGGTTGCTGCCCGTCGGCGCGGCCCTGACGGTCTCGGCGGGCTCCGTGGCGTTCGCGGCCTGGCTGCTGCCCGAGGCGGGCGCTGTCCTGGCCGTCGGGCTGCTGGCGGCCGGGGGAGGCGTCCCGCTGCTGACCGCGGCGGTGGCCCGGCGGGCGGAGGCACGGCTGGCGCCGGCCCGCGGGGAGCTGGCCACCCGGGTGACCGACCTGCTGACCGGCACCGCCGAGTCGACGGTGGCCGGTGCGCTGCCCGCCCGGCTCGCCGCCGCCCGCGCGGCCGACGCCGTACTCACCCGGATCGCCGGACGCACCTCGTCCGCGAGCGCCCTGGGCGACGGGCTGGTCGCGCTGATCGGCGGCCTCACCGTCGCCGCGTCCGCGCTGGTAGCGGTTTCCGCGGTGGGCGCGGGCAGGCTGGACGGGCTGCTCACCGCGGTGGTGGTGCTCACTCCCCTCGCCGCGTTCGAGGCAGTGCTGGGACTGCCGCTCGCCGCGCAGTACCGGCAGCGGGTGCGGCGCGGCGCGGAGCGGGTCTTCGACGTGCTGGACGCGCCGGATCCGGTGCGGGAGCCCGAGCGGCCGCTTCCGGCTCCGGTGTCGCCGTTCCCCCTCGTGATGCGCGGCCTGTCGGCCCGTCACCCCGGACAGCGTGGGACGGCGTTGAGCGGGGTGGACCTGGTGCTGGAGCCGGGACGCCGGGTGGCCGTGGTGGGAACGTCCGGCGCGGGCAAGACCACCCTGGCCCAGGTGTTGCTGCGGTTCCTGGAGCCCGAGGCGGGGTCCTGCACCCTCGCGGGAGTCGACATCCGGGAACTGGACGGCGACCAGGTGCGCCGGCTGGTGGGGCTCTGCGCCCAGGACGCCCACCTCTTCGACAGCAGCGTCCGGGAGAACCTCCTGATCGCGCGGAAGGGCGCCACCGACGCGGAGCTGCGGGGGGTGCTGGACCGGGTCGATCTGCTGGAGTGGGCGGACGGCCTCCCCGAGGGCCTGGACACCCTGATCGGGGAGCACGGCGCACGGCTCTCCGGCGGCCAGCACCGCCGGCTCGCCCTGGCGCGGGCGCTGCTGGCGGACTTCCCCGTCCTGGTGCTGGACGAGCCCACCGAGCACCTGGACCTGCCGACCGCCGACGCCCTCACCGCGGACCTGCTGTCCGCCACCGAGGTGTCCGCCGCCCGGGGACGGTCCACCGTGCTGATCACGCACCGCACCGTCGGCCTGGAGGCGGTGGACGAGGTGCTGGTCCTGGACGGCGGACGCGTGGTGCAGCGGGGGCGGTACGCGGATCTCGCCGCGGTCGCGGGGCCGTTCCGCACGATGGTGGAACGCGAGGCGGAGGCGGCACTCCTCACCGCCCGACCCGTGGACCTCGCCGGCCCGGTGCCTCGAAGGCCGGCCCCGACGGCCGGCTGACCTCGAGGGCTCGGCGACCGGCGAGCCAGGACCGGCGACCGCCGAGCCACGACCGCCGAGCCAAGACCGGCGAGCCGGGCCGGGGAGGCCGGGTCAGGGAGGGCGGGTCAGAGAAGGTCGGGCCCGGCAGGGGCGGGTCGGGGAGGCCGGGGCAGAGAAGGCCGGGCCAGGGAGGGCCGGGCCAGAGAAGGCCGGGCCAGGGAGGGGCCCGGGCCGGGGAGGCCGGGTCAGGGACGGTCGGGTGGGGGAGGCCGGGCCAGAGAAGGTCGGGCCGGGGAGGGCCCGGCCAGGTGGGCCGGTTCGGGCGGCACGCGGGTCGTGTCGCCCGGCTGCCGCAGAGGTTCCCTCGGGTGCCGTACGGGTTCCCCCGGCCGTACGTCTCCGGCGAGCCAGGCGCGGGTGGCGCCGCCAGCATCGCTGACATGCCTTCACCTCGCCGTGTGCTCCCGCTGGTTCCGGTCCTGTTGTGCACCCTGGCCGCGCTGGCCGTGCCGCACGCAGCCGCCGAGGAAGGGAGAGGGGCCGCCGCCGGTCCACCGGACGACGGCGGCCTCAGTACGCGGGTGGCGCGCCTGTACCGGGAGGCGGCCCGGGCCACCGACCGGTACGAGGCCGACGCCCGTCGGCTGGAGCAGGAGCGTGCCCGGGCCGGGAAGCTGGACCGGCTGCTGGCCACCAAGCGCCGGGAGGCCGAGGTGATCAGGGCGGACGTCGGCCGGTACGCCAGGGCCCAGTACCGGGCGGGCGGTGGTCTGCCGGTCACCGCGCAGATCCTGCTCTCGGGTGACGCACGGGCGCTGATGTCCGGTCAGCGGGCCGTCTGGCGTGCGGACCTCGCCCTCCAGAACGTGATCGACCGGAGCCGTCGCGCCGAGCGGCGACTGGCCGAGGAACGCCGGAGGGCGGAGGAACGGCGGCAGCGGCTGGAGGAGCACTCGGCCGAACTGGACGGAAAGCGGAAGCGGATCGAAAGCACCCTGGAGGAGGCGCGGACGCTGCTGCAGAACCGGGCGGACGCCTCGGTCGCCGCCGGTTCGTGCCGGGGCGCGGTGCGGCTGGAGCAGCCGGAACCGTCTGCGCCGGGGACCTGGGTGACGCCGGTCGAGGAGTACGCGCTGTCGGCCGGGTTCGGCCAGGGAGGCGTCCGGTGGGCGAGCCGGCACACGGGGCAGGACTTCGCGGTGCCGATCGGTACACCGGTCCGCGCGGTGGGCGAGGGCCGGGTGGCCAGGGTGTCCTGCGGTGGCCCCTTCGGGATCGAGGTGGTGGTCGAGCACCCCGGCGGCTACTTCACCCAGTACGCGCACCTGGCCGCGGTCACCGTCGACCAGGGGCAGCGGGTGACGGCCGGCCAGTGGATCGCCCAGTCGGGGACCAGCGGCAACTCCACCGGCCCGCACCTGCACTTCGAGGTCCGCGTCACGCCCCGCTCGGGATCCGCGCTCGACCCCGTCCCCTGGCTGGCCTCCCACGGAGTGCCCCTCGGCTGAAGCGCTGCAGGGCACGGACCTCCGCAGGGCGGGACCCGCGCCGGGCCGGGCACACGCCGGGCCGGGCACACGCCGGGCCGGGCACACGCCGGACCAGGCACACGCGGGGCACACGCCGGGCCAGGCCACGCCGGGGCCGACCGTGCCGGCACCGGGCCGGCCCAGCCCTCACCCCGCCGCGGCGGCTACGGCAGGTCGGCGAGGATCTCCTCGATGACCAGCGCGACCCCGTCCTCGTTGTTCCCCGCGGTCTGACGCCCGGCGGCCCGCAGCGCGTCGGGATGGGCGTTGCCCATGGCGTAGGCCCGTCCCGCCCAGGTCAGCATCTCGACGTCGTTGGGCATGTCGCCGAAGGCGACCACCTCCGCCGGGGAGATGCCCCGCTCGGCGCAGCACAGGGCGAGCGTGCTGGCCTTGGAGACGCCGGGGCCGCTGATCTCCAGCAGGGCGCTGGGGCTGGAGCGGGTGACCGTGACCCGCTCACCGAGCGCGGTGCGGGCCAGGGCGAGGAACGCGTCCGGCTCGAGATCGTGGTGGAAGGCCAGCAGCTTGAGCACCGGCAGGGAGGCCGCGACACCACCGGGCGCCAGCAGCTCCTCCGCGTCGCCGTAGGAGTCGGGCTCCTCCACGAAGATGCGCGGGTAGGCGCGCTCCTGGTGGAAGGCGTAGGTCTGCTCGACGGCGAACAGCGTGCCGGGCACCGCCTCGCGCAGCAGCCGGACGGTCTCCCTGGCGTTGGCATGGCCGACCTCGCGGACCTTGGCGAAGCGGTGGCGTCCCGGGCCGTCGTGCAGGTCGACGACGGCTGCCCCGTTGCCGCAGATGGCGAGCCCGTGCCCCTGGAGGTGGTCGGCGACGACCTCCATCCAGCGAGCGGGCCGCCCGGTCACGAAGAAGACGTCGAGGCCCGCCGCCTCGGCGGCCGCCAGGGCGGCCACCGTGCGGGGCGAGACCGACTTGTCGTCCCGCAGCAGCGTGCCGTCGAGGTCCGTGGCGATCAGCCGGGGCGGAACTGCAGCGTGGGCCCGGGTCGCGGGCGCTTCGAGAGCTGAGGTCACCCCGCCATTCTCGCGCATATGCCAGCACGTGCGTGCGGACGCCCGCACATTTGAGTGAGAATCGACCCCTGAATGATCGGTTCCCCCGCATATGCCGGGTAGGCCGGGCGGGGCAGGTCCCGCCGACGGCTGGAGTTCAGCTCAATTGCGCCGGTGCCTCGGTGGCGATGCGCTCGAAGGTCTTCTCGTCCACGTCGAACTCCGAGTCCGGAATCGGCATGTGGATCACCAGCTCGGTGAAGCCCAGCTCGGCGTGACGGCCGGCGAAGTCGACGAAGGCGTCCACGGACTCCAAAGGAGCGTTGCGGTCCGGGGTGAAGCCGGTGAGCAGCACCTTGTCGAGCTCCTGGACGTCCCGGCCGATGGCCGCGCAGGTGTCCGCCAGCCGCTCGGTCTGGCGGCGGATGGCCGTCACCGAGTCCTCCGGGGTGCCGGTCTCGAAGATCGTCGGGTCGCCCGTGGTCACCCAGGACTGACCGTGACGCGCGGCCAGCTTCATCCCGCGCGGCCCGGTGGCCGCCACCGCGAAGGGCAGGCGGGGCCGCTGGACGCAGCCCGGGATGTTGCGGGCCTCGTGCGCCGAGTAGTGGTCGCCCGTGTAGGAGACCGAGTCCTGGGTGAGCAGCCGGTCCAGCAGCGGGACGAACTCGGCCAGCCGGTCGGCGCGCTCCCGTGGAGTCCAGGGGTCCTGGCCCAGCGCGGTGGCGTCGAAGCCGGTGCCCCCGGCCCCGATGCCCAGGGTGATCCGGCCGCCGGAGATGTCGTCCAGGGAGATCAGCTCCTTGGCCAGAGTGACCGGGTGCCGGAAGTTGGGCGAGGTGACCAGGGTGCCCAGACGGACCCGGGAGGTGACGGTGGCAGCGGCGGTCAGGGTGGGAACGGCGCCGAACCACGGGCCGTCCCGGAAGGTGCGCCAGGACAAGTGGTCGTAGGTGTAGGCGGTGTGGAAACCGAGTTCCTCGGCGAGTTCCCAGGAGGCTCGTCCGCCTTCCTGCCAGCGGCGGTACGGCAGGATCACGGTGCTCAGGCGCATGCTCATGGTGCGAGCCTACGGCCGGGGCGTTTCACGTGAAACAACCCACCTGCGCACGTCACCCCTGCTGCAGCCGCAGGTACTCCGGTGGGACGGACCGGGTCAGCCAGACGCCGTTGGCACTCACCTGGAAGAGATGGCCGTCCCGGTGCATCGCCCCGGCGTCGATCGTCAGCACGAGGGGGCGGCCTCGGCGGGCACCCACCTTGGTGGCGGTCTCCCGGTCCACCGAGAGGTGGACGTCATGGCGGGCCATCGGGCGCAGCCCTTCGGCGCGGATCGCGTCCAGGGACCGGGCGACGGTGCCGTGGTACAGGAACGGAGGCGGCACGGCCGCCTCCAGGCCGAGGTCCACCTCGACGGTGTGACCCTGGCTGGCACGGATCCGGGTGCCCTCGACGGCGAAGCGCCGCTTGTCGTTGGCCGCCACCGCGTGGTCGAGCTCCGCCCGGCTGATCGGGAAGCCGTGGGCCGCGGCCGCTTCCAGCAGGGCGTCGATCTCCACCCAGCCGCCGGGGTCGAGGGTGATGCCGATCCGGTCCGGCTGGTGGCGCAGATGCCGGGAGAGGTACTTCGAGACCTTCACCATGCGCCGGTCGTCGGTGCCGGCGTTTTCCTGAGAGGTGTTCATGTGGCCCAAGTCTCAGGCATCGGGCGTTTGATCCACAGCGAATTACGGTTCTCCACAGGATTGGGGGCCAACCTGTGGACAACTTCGCCGCGATACGGACGGAGCCGCCCCATCTCGCCACGGCTCCCCGTCTCGGCTCCCGGGTGGACCCTTACGCGTCCCCTACATCTGGAGGGTGAGTCGGGCACGCCCCACGGGAGGACGACGCGCCCCCGCCCGCCCCCTACCGTCAGGGCCGTGACTGTGATCCTGACCGAAAGCCTGAGCAAGCGGTTCCCCCGGGTGACCGCCCTCGACCGGCTCACCCTGGACATCGGCTCCGGGGTGACCGGCCTGGTCGGCGCCAACGGCGCCAGCAAATCGACCTTGATCAAGATCCTGCTGGGTCTCTCCCCCGCATCGGAGGGACGCGCCGAGGTGCTGGGCATGGACGTCCGGGCCGAGGGCGCCGCCATTCGCGCCCGGGTCGGCTACATGCCGGAGCACGACTGCCTGCCGCCGGACGTCTCGGCCACCGAGTTCGTCGTCCACATGGCGCGCATGTCGGGTCTGCCGTCGGCCGCCGCCCGCGAGCGCACCGCCGACACCCTGCGTCACGTGGGCCTGTACGAGGAGCGCTACCGGCCCATCGGCGGCTACTCCACCGGCATGAAGCAGCGGGTGAAGCTGGCCCAGGCGCTGGTCCACGATCCGGATCTGGTGCTGCTCGACGAGCCCACCAACGGTCTCGACCCGGCCGGGCGCGACGACATGCTGGGTCTGATCCGGCGGATCCACACCGACTTCGGCATATCGGTGCTGGTCACCTCCCACCTGCTGGGGGAACTGGAACGCACCTGCGACCACGTCGTCGTGATCGACGGCGGCTCGCTGCTGCAGGCCAGCTCGACCACCGACTTCACCCGGTCCACCGCGGTCCTCGCGGTGGAGGTCACCGACAGCGACGAGCACCCCGACGGCATCGAGGCCCTCCGCAAGGCCCTCGACGCACAGGGGGTGCGCACCGAGGACGGCGGCGCCGGCCTCCCCGGGGCGGGCCGCATCCTGCTCCTCACCGCGGACGGCGACGCCACCTACGACCTGGTCCGCGACACCGTCGCCGGCCTCGGGCTCGGCCTGGTGCGCATGGAACAGCGCCGGCACCACATCTCGGAGGTCTTCCGCCATGACGACCGATAGCCTCACGCCGGCCGGATCCCCGGGCAGGCCGTCACGGCCGGGCGACGGCGCCGCGCCCGAGAGCCGGATCCACGACATCGGCTACCGCGGCTACGACGGCCCCCGCCTGGGACGCTCCTACGCCCGCCGCTCCCTGTTCACGCAGTCCCTGCGCGGCGCCTTCGGACTGGGCCGCTCCGCACGGTCCAAGATCGTGCCGGTGATCATCACCGCCGTGATGGCGCTGCCGGCGGTGATCATGGTGGCGGTCACCATGATCACCGGCAGCGAGGAGCTGCCCCTCCCCTACGTCGAGTACGCCGTCGGCTTCGACATGGTGATCGCCCTGTTCCTCGCCGCCCAGGCGCCCCAGGCGGTCTCGCTGGACCTGAGGTACCGGACCATGCCGCTGTACTTCTCCCGCCCCATCGAGACCTCCGACTACGTCCGGGCCAAGTACGCGGCGATGGCCTCGGCGGTCTTCGTGCTCACCTCGCTGCCCCTGGTGCTCCTCTACGTCGGCGCGCTGCTGGCGAAGCTGGACTTCACGGACCAGACGACCGGCTTCGCCCAAGGGCTCGCCGGCGCCGCCGTGCTGTCCCTGCTGCACTCCGCCGTCGCCCTGCTGGTCGCCGCCCTCACGCCGCGCCGCGGCTTCGGCGTGGCCGCGGTGATCGCCGTGATGACCCTGTCCTTCACCGCGGTCACGGCGCTGCAGGTCGCCGCGGACGAGAGCGGGGCCTCGGGTGCCATGAACTGGATCGGCCTCTTCTCGCCCAGCAGCCTCATCTACGGCCTCCAGCACGCCTTCCTCGGCGCCGAAGGCCCCTTCCCGGGCGAAGTCGGGCCGTCCGCCGCCCAGGGCGTCGTCTACCTGCTGGTGGTCGCGACGCTGATCGCCGGCTGCTACGCCCTTCTGATCCGCCGCTACCGAAAGGCCGGGCTGTGACCACCATCAAGCTCGACCACGTCTCCCGCTGGTTCGGCAACGTGGTCGCCGTCAACGACATCACCATGGACGTCGGCCCGGGCGTCACCGGTCTGCTGGGACCGAACGGGGCGGGGAAGTCCACGCTCATCAACATGATGGCGGGGTTCCTCTCCCCCTCGGCCGGGACGGTCACCCTCGACGGCAGGCCGGTCTGGCGCAACGAGGACATCTACCGGGAGATCGGCATCGTCCCCGAACGCGAGGCGATGTACGACTTCCTGACCGGCCGTGAGTTCGTCGTGGCCAACGCGGAGCTGCACGGTCTGGGGGACGCCGAGGCGCGGAGCGCCCTGGCCCTGGTGGAGATGGAGTACGCCCAGGACCGCCGGATCGGCACCTACTCCAAGGGCATGCGGCAGCGCGTGAAGATGGCGTCCGCGCTGGTGCACGGGCCCTCGGTGCTGCTGCTCGACGAGCCGTTCAACGGCATGGACCCGCGCCAGCGGATGCAGCTGATGGAGGTGCTGCGCCGGATGGGGGCCGAGGGCCGCACCGTGCTGTTCTCCTCCCACATCCTGGAGGAGGTCGAGCAGGTCGCCTCGCACATCGAGGTGATCGTCGCCGGACGCCACGCGGCCAGCGGTGACTTCCGCTCCATCCGCCGTCTGATGACCGACCGCCCGCACCGGTACCTGGTGCGCTCCAGCGACGACCGGGCCCTGGCCGCGGCGCTGATCGGCGACCCGTCGACGTCCGGCATCGAGGTGGACACGGCGGAGGACGCGCTGCGGATCCAGGCGGCCGACTTCGGCCGGTTCACCGCGCTGCTGCCCCAGGTGGCCCGCGACCACGGCATCCGGCTCTACACGGTGTCGCCGTCGGACGAGTCCCTCGAGTCCGTCTTCTCGTACCTTGTCGCGGCCTAGCGACACAGCGGCCCAGGAGGCCCTCACGATGTCCTCAGCGTCCACAGCCTTTCATCCTACGGTGGCCCGGCTCACCTACCGGGCCCTGCTCGGCCGGCGCCGCGCCCTCGTCCTGGGCAGCCTGCCGCTGCTGCTCGTGGTGATCTCCGTCGTGGTGCGGCTCATGGCGGGCGCCGACCCGCAGAGCGCGGTCAACGTGCTCGGCGGCTTCGCGCTGGCCGCCATGGTGCCGATCGTCGGCGTGATCGCCGGCACCGGGGCGATCGGTCCCGAGATCGACGACGGTTCGGTGATGTACCTGCTCAGCAAGCCGGTGAAGCGGCGGACCGTGCTGCTCACCAAGCTGGTCGTGGCGATCGGGGTGACGATGGTCTTCTCGGCCGTCCCCACCCTGGTCTCCGCGCTGATCCTGGCGGGAACGGCGGACGGGGTCGCCGTCGCCTACACGGTCGCCGCGATGGTCGCCTCGGTGGCCTACGCGTCGCTCTTCCTGATGCTCGGCACGATCACGCGTCACGCGGTGGTCGTCGGCCTGGTCTACGCCCTGGTCTGGGAGGCGCTGCTCGGCTCCTTCGTGCCGGGGGCCCGGTCCCTGAGCGTCCAGCAGTGGGCGCTGGCGGTCGGCGGCGACCTGGCCGAGGGGAAGCTGGTCACCTCGGAGGTCGGCACGGTCACCGGCGCGGTGCTGCTGGTCGTGCTCACCGTGCTGGCCGCCTGGTACGGGGCCCGCCGCCTGCGCACCCTGACCCCCGCGACGGAGGAGTGAGACCGCGCGCCCTCGCGCACCTTCCTGACGGGGTGCGTCCGGCGTCGATCTCCTCGAACGTGATTCCGGATCCCCTTCCGCCCCGGCACACTGGGCGTGAGGGGATCCGGGAGGTACGGGGAGATGGCGAAGCCTGACGGGACGGCGGGTCCGGAGGACTGGGACGAGGTCGTCCTGGACGAGGACTTCGTGCGCGGCGCGACGGTCCAGGAGCCGTCGGGCCGGGCGAGGATGCTGGCGGCGCGGTGGCGGCGTGAGCCGCCTGAGCCGGAGCCGTGGCGGACGGACCAGCCCCCGGCGGGCTGGTTCTGGAGCAAGGCGCGCCGCCGCAGGTGGCGGCGTAAGTGACGCGCCCCGGGCGGCCGCCCGTCCGCTAATTCGGTGGCGGAGCGGGCCCGCGCGGAGGCACAGTGGGGTGTCACGCCGGACATGTCCGGCGTGACGTGGTCCGGGAGCGGGGACGGGGAGGAAAGGCCCCGGCCCCCGGCTGGGCAGGCCCGCGCCGGCGCCGGTGGGATTCGTTACCCCACCGCGTACGTGCTGCTGGGAGCCGCCCGGGGGCGGCCGCTTCGAGCGCGCGGGAACACAGCCCCGCGCGGGCCGCCCCACCCGGGACCACCCCTCCACCCCTTCCGACGGCGCCCCGCGCGGCGCGAGAGCCGCGCGGGCAGCACGGGTCAGGGAACGAGGAGCCGTTCCAGGACGACGGCGATGCCGTCCGCGTCGTTGGACGTGGTGACCTCGTCCGCGACGGCCTTGACCTCGTCGTGGGCGTCGGCCATGGCCACGCCCCAGGACGCCCACCGGAACATCGGTATGTCGTTGGGCATGTCGCCGAACGCGATGGTCTCGGCGGCCTTCACGCCCAGCCGACGGGCGGCCAGCGACAGCCCGGTCGCCTTGCTCAGCCCCAGCGGCAGCAGTTCCACGATGCCCGCGCCGGCCATCACCACGGTGACGAACCCGCCGGCGATCCGCTGGGCCGCCTCGGTGAGCTCGTCGTCGCCCATGGTCGGGTGCTGGATGTAGAGCTTGCTCAGCGGCGCCGCCCACAGGTCCGCGGGATCGGTGAGCGGCTCGGCCGGCAGGTGGCCCACCGACCGGTAACCGGGGGAGACCAGGACGTTCCCGTCGAGCCCGTCCCGGGCGGCCGCGACGAACAGCGGCCCCGTCTCCGCCTCGATCTTGGCGAGGGCCAGCTCGGCGATCCTGCGGTCCAGCGTGACCGACGTCAGCAGCCGCCCCGCACCCGCGTCGTAGACCTGACCGCCTTGGCTGCACACGGCGATGCCCCGGTACCCGAGGTCGTCGAGCACGTCACGGGTCCACGGCACGCCGCGCCCGGTGACCACGATGTGGGCCGCGCCCGCCGCGGTGGCCGCGGCGAGCGCGTCACGGGTGCGCCCCGAGATGGTGTCGTCGGAGCGCAGCAGTGTCCCGTCGAGGTCGGTCGCGATCAGCCGGTAGGGGAAGGACGACGGGGGAGGCGTCACTTGGCCACCGGCTCGAAGACCTCACGGCCTCCGAGGTAGGGGCGCAGGACCTCGGGGACGCGCACCGAGCCGTCCGCCTGCTGGTGGTTCTCCAGGATGGCGACGATGGTGCGCGGCACCGCGCAGAGCGTGCCGTTGAGCGTGGCCAGCGGGCGGGTGCCCTGCCCGTCACGCAGACGGATCTGCAGGCGGCGGGCCTGGAACTCGGTGCAGTCCGAGGTCGAGGTCAGCTCGCGGTACTTGCCCTGGGTCGGGATCCACGCCTCGCAGTCGAACTTGCGGGCGGCGGAGGAGCCGAGGTCACCGGTGGCCACGTCGATCACCCGGAACGGCAGCTCGAGCGAGGTCAGCCACTGCTTCTCCCACTCCAGCAGGCGCTGGTGCTCGGCCTGCGAGTCCTCCGGGGCGACGTAGGAGAACATCTCCACCTTGTCGAACTGGTGGACGCGGAAGATGCCGCGGGTGTCCTTGCCGTGCGAACCGGCCTCGCGGCGGAAGCAGGGCGAGAATCCGGCGTAGCGCAGCGGGAGACGGTCGGCGTCCAGGATCTCGTCCATGTGGTACGCCGCGAGCGCCACCTCGGAGGTGCCGACCAGGTACAGGTCGTCCTCCGCCAGGTGGTAGACGTCCTGGCCGGAGCCCTGGCTCAGGTAGCCGGTGCCGGCCATCGACTGCGGGCGCACCAGCGCCGGGGTCAGCATCGGGGTGAAGCCGGCCGCGGTGGCCTGGGCCATCGCGGCGTTGACCAGGGCCAGCTCCAGCAGGGCGCCGACGCCGGTGAGGAAGTAGAACCGCGAGCCGGAGACCTTGGCGCCGCGCTCCACGTCGATGGCGCCCAGCAGCCGGCCGAGCTCCAGGTGGTCACGGGGCTCGAAGCCCTCGGCCGCGAAGTCGCGGATCGAGCCGTGGGTCTCGCGGGTGACGAAGTCCTCCTCGCCGCCGACCGGGACCTCGGGGTGCACCAGGTTGCCCAGCTGGAGCAGGAGCCGCTGGGTCTCCTCGGCGGCCTCGTCGCGCTGGGCGTCGGCGGCCTTCACGTCGGCGGCGAGCGTGCCGGCGCGCTTCAGGAGTTCGGCCTTCTCCTCGCCGGACGCCTTGCCGATGAGCTTGCCGAGCGACTTCTGCTCGTTGCGCAGTTCGTCGAAGCGGACGCCGGACGACCTGCGCCGCTCGTCGGCGGAGAGCAGGGCGTCGACGAGCGCGACGTCCTCTCCACGGGCGCGCTGCGAGGCGCGCACACGGTCAGGGTCCTCACGGAGCAGGCGAAGGTCAATCACGGGACCAGGCTACCGGTGCCCGCGCGGCGGTCACGACCCAGTATTCACCGGTGTCCGGACGGCGGCGGAGCGTCAGGTTGTCCACAGAAATGCACAGCCTTGGACAAGGGTTATCCACAGGGTTTCCGCTCAATCTGTGGACAACGGAGGTGAGCGCTCCGAATGAGGGCCGGGAGGGCCTGATCCCCTACGAATGGGGCCTCGGAGGGAGCAATGTCGCCACTTTCGAGTGAAAAGAGGGGAGGTCGATGAGAGATTCCACGGAAAAGGGTGAATGAGGGAAGGTTGCCCGTAACTTCCCCCGGAAGATCCGGGAAGAGCGATTTGTCGACGGCAACCCGTATTGACATCGACTTGTCCCCAACTCACGCACCAGCCGCCCGGCCCGCCTGTGGACAAGGCCTGTGGATAACTCCCGTCAGTCCGGGAAACGGCCGTCCTGGCACCGGGCCACCCACTCCGCCGCCGCGACGAACTCCGCGTCGGTGGTGCCGGACAGCGGCCTCCGCAGAGCGTCGGCGGTGACGTCGGTGACGTCGGTGACGTCGGCGCGCGGATAGGAACCCAGGTAGCGCACCTTGAGGCAGGACCGCTTGAGCCCCATCAGGCTTTCCGCGACCCGTCGCTCCGAGATATGGCCCTCCGCGTCGACGGCGAAGCAGTAGTTGCCGATTCCCTCACCGGTGGGGCGGGACTGCAGCAGCATCAGGTTGACGCCCCGTACGGCGAACTCGCCCAGCAGATCGCGCAGCCCGCCCGGGTGGTCGTCACGTTGCCAGATCACCACCGAGGTCTTGTCCGCACCGGTGGGGGCGGCCGGCCGCGCGGGGCGGCCGACCAGGATGAAACGGGTCTGGGCGTTGTCCGCGTCGTGGATGTTCGTCTCCAGCGGGACCAGGCCGTACCGGGCCGCGGCGAACTCACCGGCGAAGGCGGCGTCGTACCGGCCTTCCTGCACCAGCCGGGCGCCGTCGGCGTTGGAGGCGGCGGACTCCCAGAGCGCGTCCGGGAGGTGCGCCTTCATCCAGTTCCTGACCTGTGCCTGCGCGGCGGGATGGGCGGTCACCGTCTTGACGTCCTCCAGCCGGGTGCCCGGCCGGACCAGCAGCGCGAAGGTGATCGAGAGGAGCACCTCGCGGTAGATCATCAGCGGCTCGCCCGAGACGAGCTCGTCCAGGGTGGTGGTGATCCCGCCCTCGACGGAGTTCTCGATCGGCACGAACGCCGCCTCGGCCTCCCCGGCGCGTACGGCGTCCAGCGCGGCCGGCACCGAGAGCATCGGGAGCAGCTCCCGGGTGGCGGTCTCGGGCAGGGTGCGCAGGGCGACTTCGGTGAAGGTGCCTTCGGGGCCGAGATAGGCGTACGTCGCGGGCATGCGACCCACAGTAGTCCTCGCGCGGGCCGCGCCAGGGCCGGTCCGGATTGCGGACCCCGCCGTCAGCCCTCCAGCAACGCCTGCCCCACGTACTCCCCCGCGGCCGCCCCACCCGGCACCGCGAAGAGCCCGCTGGCCTCGTGACGGATGAAGGCGGACAGCGCGTCACCGCGGTCCAGCTTGCGCTGCACCGGTACGAAGCCGCGCAGGGGGTCGGCCTGCCAGCTGATGAAGAGCAGGCCGGCGTCGGGCGCGCCGTCCTCGGCGAAGCCGTCGTGGAAGGAGAACGGCCTGCGCAGCATCGCGGCCCCGCCGTTCTGGTCGGGACGGGTGATCCGGGCGTGGGCGTTCAACGGCACGACCAGGCCGCCGGAGGCGTCCTGCTTCTCCAGGTCCATCTCCGTGGTCTCGTCGCCTCCGCTGAGCGGGGCGCCGTCCGCCTTGCGGCGGCCGATCACCGCCTCCTGGTCACGCTGGGGGAGCCGCTCCCAGTCGTCCAGCAGCATGCGGATGCGGCGCACCACGGCGTAGGAACCGTGTGCCATCCATGCGGGCTCGCCCTGGGCGGGGACGAAGACCCGCTGGTCGAAGTCGGCGTCGGCCGGCTTCGGGTTGTTGGTGCCGTCCACCTGGCCCATCAGATTGCGCGCGGTCGCGGGGCGCGCGGTGGCGCCGGGCGACCGGTTGAAGCCGCTCATGTGCCACCGGACGCGGGCTGCCTCGCCGGCCTCCTTCTGCAGGGCCCGCAGTGCGTGGAACGCCACCGGGCCGTCGTCCGAGCCGACCTGGACCCACAGGTCCCCATTGCTGCGGGCCTTGTCCAGACGGTCGCTCGAGAACGCGGGCAGCGGGTCCAAGGCGGTCGGGCGCTGCTTGTCCAGACCGGTCCGGCCGAAGAAGCTGTGGCCGAAACCGAAGGTCACGGTCAGGCCCGAGGGCCCCGCGTCCCGGGCCACCGCGGTGTCCTCGTGCGGCGCGGGCCGTCCGGCCATCAGCTGTTCGGCCACCTCGGACCAGCGGCGCAGGAGTGCGGCGGCCTCGCGACGGCCCGCGCCCGGGGCGAGGTCGAAGGCGATCAGGTGACCGTGCGCCTGCGCGGGCTGGAGGATGCCCGGCTGATGTTTCACGTGAAACTTCGCCCGGTTCGTACCGAGGGCGGTCAGGGGAGCGACGTCGGGGGTCTCCGGAGCCGTCGCGCGCCCGGCCGTGTAGCCGGCGGCCACGCCACCGGCACCCAGCACGAGGCCGGTGGCGCCGGCGGTGCCGAGCAGCCGCCGGCGCGAGAGTGCGCCGGGAGGCTGCTCGGCGGTGCCGGCACCGGGGTCCGTGCCGTCGGTGGAAGGCCCGGACCGCGGGCCGGGCAGCAGGTCGGAACGGTGGTCGGAGCGAGGGTCGTGCATCTGGTCGTCAGCCGATCTTCACGTTCTTGTCGACGGTCACCTGGTCGATGTCGGAGGTCCGTACGGTGACCGACACCTTCCAGTCGCCCGCCATGGGGATCTGGACGCCCGCGGCGGACCAGTGACCGGCCGAGATGTGCTTGGGGAACACCGGCAGCGGGCCGACGTTCTTGTCCTCCAGGGTGAGCGCCACCTTGAGCTCGGGGAGGTCGTACGGAGCACCGTAGGAGTGCTCGGCGTAGACGTGCATGATGTTCTCCCCGACCTGTGCCGGGACGAACTCCAGCCGCACCACGCCGTCGCCGTCCTTGCCGCCGGTGTCGAAGGGCAGCTCGACGGAGACGGTTCCCGTGGCCGCCTTGAGCGAGGAGGCCGCTGCCCGGGCCTGCTGCTCGGTGCGGCCGGGCTCGGCCCCGGTGAGCGCGGTGGTCACGGCCAGGACGACGACGGCCACCGCGACCTCGGCGAGGACGGAGCGGCGCAGTCCGGCGCGCGGGGCGTCGGCGTCGCGTTCCTTGCGGCGGCGGGCGGTCTCGACGGCCGCGCGCTGGCGGGCCAGCTGTTCCGCGCGGCGCGGGTCGGCGTCGTCGTCCCCGTCGCCGCCGGTCTTCTGGGCGGGCACCTCACCGGCCAGGTGGGCCACCGCGGCGGCGGCCCCGGCGGATCCCACGGCCGCGGCGGCGCCCGCCGCGCCGACGGAGCCCATGGTGCTGGTGGCCCCGAGTTCCCCGGCGGCCTCCCCCGCCCCGGCCCGTACCCCCGGCCCACCGGCGGCGTCGGCCCCGGCGGTCCCGACGGGCGCGCCGGTCCCGGCCGAACGTGCCGACCCGGCCTCCGCGGCCTGCCCGGGTTCGGCCGTGTGCTCGTCGGCCTCCCGGGCATCCTCGGCGCCCTCGGCGGGCTCCGCCCCCACGGCACCCTCCGCCTCGGCGTCGTCGAGGCGCCGGGTCCAGCGGCGGGAGATCCAGGCGATCCCCACCAACAGGGCCACCAGCCCCGCCTTGACGATCAGCAGGCGTCCGTACGACGTGCTGGTGAGCGCGTCCCAGGAGCCGACCTGGCGCCAGGACTGGTAGACGCCGGTGACCGCCAGCGCCGCCACCGAGAGGAACGCCACCCGCGAGAAGCGGTGCACCGCGGCTCTCTCCACGGTGATCTCCGCCGAACGCCGGTACAGCGCGACCAGCAGGGCGGTGAGCCCGCCCAGCCACAGCGCCACCGCCAGCAGGTGGATCACGTCCACCGGCATGGCGATCCCCGGCTGGAGCCCCGCCGACGCGTGCTCCGACAGCGCCCAGGTCGCCGCGAGTCCCGCGGCGACGACCACGCCGCCCACCGTCAGGCCGAACGACAGGTCCCGCTTCTCCGCGCCGTCCTCACGCCGCTGGTACGTGCCGAAGAGGACCGCCACGAACAGCGCGGCCACCGCGAGCAGCAGCAGACGGCAGACCAGCGCCGCCCCGGAGCTGCTCCGCAACACCTGGGCGAGGAGGCTCATGTCGGCGATGTCGCCCAGCTTCCCGGAGCCGATGTACGCCCCGCGCAGGAGCAGCAGCGCCAGCGTCCCGACGGTGAGGGCGAGCCAGCCGCCCACCACCAGCCGCTGCAGCGCGCGCACCCCGGCGCCCCGCCGCCAGCAGATCAGCACGAAGGCCGCGCCGCCCACCAGCACCGTGAACCCGGCGTAGGAGACGTAGCGCGCCACGTCGTACAGGGTGCCCACCACCCCGCCGCCCGCCGACTGCTCGGACAGGGTCACCGAGGTCTGCGAGGGGGCGCCCACCGAGTAGGTGTACGCGCCGGCGACGGGGTGGCTGTCCTCGGACACCACCTGGTAGGCCACCGTGAACGTGCCGAACGGCAGGCCCTCGTGCAACGTCACCCGCACGCTGGTCCCGTCGACGGACGGGGCCTTGCCGATGTCCACCCGGTTGCCCTCGGGGTCGAGCACCCGGACGGAGTCGGCGGAGACGGCGACCTTCTCGGAGAAGGTGAGCGTCACCTGCTCGGGAGCGCGGTTGACCACCGCCCCCTGCTTCGGGTCGCTGCCGGTGAGCGCGGCATGCGCCGACGCCGGACCGGCCCCGGCCAGCAACAGCCCGGCCATGGTGAGCAGCAGCAGTACCAGTACACGTGCGATCCGCGGTCCTGCGGTGGTCGCCGTGCGGGGCGCGATGGTCGGCGTCACGGTGGTCCCTCCCTAGTGCCGGTGGTGCGACGGTGTGTAGGTGGCCGATTGGACCGGCATGTCGACCGTGACCGGGTCGGCGTCCTTGAAGCGGAGCTCGACGGTGACCGTCTCGCCCTTCGCCGGCCGCCGGGTCAGATCCTCGAACATCAGGTGCGTGCCGCCGGACTCGAGCGTCAGCCGCCCGCCGGCGGGCACGTCGACGGACGCGGCGGGACGCATCGTCCCGTCGACCGTCTCGTGCACGGTGACCCGGGCGGCCAGGTCGCTGGAGACCCCGGTGAGCTCGGCCGCCCGGTCGCCGTCGTTGACGACGGTCAGGAAGCCGGCGGCCAGCTCGTCGGTCACGGGCTGCGGCATGTACGCGCCCTCGACGGAGAGGTCGGGGCCGTCCTGCGCTCCGCAGGCCGACAGCGGCAGGGCGAGCGCGGCGACGGCGGCGAGCGCCAGGCGGCGGCCACGTGCCGCGCACCGGCGCGCCGGACGCGCGGCGGCGGTGCGGATCACGGGTTCTCGCCCTTGATCAGCTCGGGCAGGTCGGCGGACCAGTCGCCGACGCTGGCGTCCTCGCCGTAGAGCACGTACCCCTGGTCCGTCTTCGGGGAGAAGGCGATCACCTGGGTGCCGTGGGTGGAGACGTAGCTGCCGTCCTTCTTCTCCACCGGCTTCTCGATGGAGATGCCGACGGTGCGCGCACCGGCCTGGATGGTCGCGAAGTCGCCGGTCAGACCGACGATGTCGGAGTCGATGCCCTTGAGCCAGGAACCGAGTTCCTCGGGGGTGTCGCGGTCGGGGTCGGTGGTGACGAAGACGACGCGCAGCGCGTCCTGCTGTGCCTTGGTCAGCGACTTCTTGGCGACGGCCAGGTTGTTCATCGTCAGCGGGCAGATGTCGGGGCAGTGGGTGTAGCCGAAGTAGATCAGCGTCGGCCTGCCCTTCGTCTCCTCGCGGAGGTCGAACTCCTTGCCGTCGGTGCCGGTGAGCACCAGGTCGGGCTTCTCGAACGGCGTGTCCAGGACGGTCGCCGCCTTGTCGTCGGCAGCCACCTCGCTCACCGCGGTGTCCGGCTCCCCGGAACCGGACGAGCAGGCGGACAGGGTGAGGGCGGCGGCGGCGAGCAGGGCGGCCGCGGTGAACTTCTTCTTGCGCATGGTGTCTCGTGTCCCGGTGGTGGACCCGGACGCCGCCGGGACGCGTGAGGACGCGTCCCGGCGACGGCCGTAGGGCTGGATGGGTCGGTCAGGCGTACGGCGGTCAGGCCGTGCGGCGGCGGGCCAGGACGCCGAAGGCGACGCCGGCGACGCCCACGACGATGCCCACCACGCCCAGTACACGGGCAGTGGTGTCCGTGCTGTGGGAGGCGGCGTGCTTCGTGTGGTCGTCGGAGTGGCCGGCCCGGTCGGCCTTGGCCTCGCTGCCGGAGGCGGCCTGGTTCTTCTTCTTGTCGCCGTGGCCGTGTCCGTCCTCGGCGGCGGCGGAGAGCGCGAGCACCGGGGCGGGGCTGTCGGGTTCCTCCTGGCCCTCCTCCTGGAGCTCGATCCAGCGTACGACCTCGCCGTTCGAGTACGTCTGGAGCGCCTTGAAGACGAGTTCGTCGGCGTCCTCGGGCAGCGGGCCGACCGAGACCGGGAACTTCTGGAAGAAGCCGGGCGAGATGCCGCCCTTCTTCTTGTCCTCGGCGGTCCAGACGATCTTCGTGACGGCCTCGTCGACCTGACGGCCGTGCAGGTCGAGCGGCTTGTCGAGCTTGCTCCGGGTCACCTTCACGTCCCAGCCCTGGACGGGCTGCGGCATCACGGAGGCCAGCGGGTGGTCCGCCGGGAAGTTGACCTCGAGCTTGGTGGTCGAGGCGTTGTCGCGCTCGTTGGGAACCTTGAACGCCACGGTGGCGTAGCCGCCCTTGGCCGCGGCGCCTTCCGGCTGCACGCTGACGTGGGCGAAGGACGGGGACGAGAGCAGCAGGACGGACGCGCCGGCCGCGGCGACGGCGGCGATACGGGATGCCTTCACGGGCACACTCCACTTCCGGATTCACACGGTGGATTCGGTCGGACGGCGCGCGCAGGGCGCGCCGGGCCGCGTGACGGCGGCGTCCGGTCCGGATCCGGCGGTCACGGAAGGCCCCGTCGACGGGGTCGACAGGCCGTGCGCGGGGACGGAGAGGGGCGTCGCGTCAGGCGGCGAGGGCGAGGGTGCGGACCGCGGCGGGCGGGCCGCGCCTGATCACCGCGTGCTGGAGGGGCACGGTGGAGGGCGCCGGGACGTCGTCGAGGACGGAGCTCGGCGGGACCTGCGGACGCTCGTGGGCGCCGGGCAGGCCTGAGCGGAGGACGCGCACCAGCGCCAGGGCGGCGAGCAGCGGCCGCAGCACCGTCGGCCGGCCGGTCAGGTCCTGTCCGGCGAGCCGCGTCAGCCGCAGCAGCGCCAGATCGCCGCGGCGCAGCAGCCAGCCCGCGGCCAGCCCGGCCAGCGCGTGGCCGAGCAGCATCGGCAGCGAGGGCAGCACGCTGAGCCAGGCGTCGGAAGGACCGGTGTGCTGATGGCCGTGGCCGCCGCCGGCGCTGAGGTGGGCGAACTCCGCGAGGTCCCGGCCGAGTCCGGCGTCGATCAGTATCTGCCGGGCCTCCTCCGCGGTCAGCCGGTTCGCGCCGCACACGATGCGGGAGGCGCGGTCCACCACGGCCGCCGAGTCGACGGCGCCGCCGGCCCCCATGCCCGCGGCGCCGTGCCGGCCGCCGGCCATGGACTGCGGACCCAGGGCGAAGAGGGTGTGCAGGACCAGCTGGCAGACGACCAGGAATCCGGTGATCCGGGGCAGCGAACGGTTCCGCTCGCGCCCGGCGAACGGCAGGGCGGCCACCAGGACGAGGAGGAAACCCGCGCCCCAGGTCCACCCGGAGGGGACGGCCGGGTGCGAGGCCGAGGACGCGAGGACGTGCCCTCCTCCGGCCAGCACGACGCAGACCGCGGCGAAGGCCGCGGCCCTCGGGTACCGGAGGTCGTCCCCGGTGTGCGCCGTGCGCTGGTGGAGGGCAGTCATGGCGGGCCCATCATCCCACTCGTCGCTCCGGCATCACAGACCAGGTCCGATATGCGTCGAGTGCCGCCATTCGGCCCGCCGCCGTATGGGCGTTCTCACGTCGAACGGGCGCTTAGGCACGGGGAGTAAGGGCAATACGTATCGGTATGTCGAGCCGAGCCGCCGCCTGGAGGCAGGAGCATGAGCATCTTGTGGTCACTCCAACTGCGGTGTGAGGCTGCCAGCGTTCCCTTCGCACGGCGTCTGCTGCTCGGGGCGATGGAGACGGCGGGAGTGGACCCGGACATCTGCTACGACTTGTCCGTGGCGCTCAGCGAGGCCTGTGCGAACGCCGTGGAGCACGGTGGGCACGGCGGCGGTGACGCCGCGGACTACCAGGTCACGGCCTACATGGACGGCGAGCGGTGCCGGATCGAGGTCTCGGACTCGGGCCCCGGCTTCGACAGCGGCGCGCCCAGCCCGGTCCTTCCGTTCCTCCCGGAGCCCGGCGCCGAGGCGGAGAACGGCCGCGGCCTGATGCTGATCCGGAAGCTGGCCGACCATGTCCGCGTCGACAACCTGCCCGGCGCGGGCGGTGCGGTCGTCAGCTTCGACAAACTGCTCAAGTGGCGTGAGAACGCGCCCCTGACCGCGGTCTGAGACCGCTGGTCGGGGGCGCGTACGTCGTCGACGGGCCCCGTGCCGCCCCGGTGGACGGCACGGAGGCGTGACGGGTCAGGCGCCGAGGTCCGCCATCCAGGACTCGACGTCCTCGGAGCGGCGCGGGAGGGCGGCCGACAGGTTCCGGTTGCCGTCCTCGGTGACGAGGATGTCGTCCTCGATCCGCACGCCGATGCCGCGGTACTCCTCGGGCACGGTGAGGTCGTCGGCCTGGAAGTAGAGGCCGGGCTCGACGGTCAGGCACATGCCCGGCTCGAGCGTGCCCCCGACGTAGGTCTCGGTGCGGGCGGCCGCGCAGTCGTGGACGTCCATGCCGAGCATGTGGCCGGTGCCGTGCAGGGTCCAGCGGCGCTGCAGACCGAGGTCCAGGACGCGCTCGACCGGGCCCTCGACGAGGCCCCACTCGACCAGCTTCTCGGCCAGCACGCGCTGCGCGGCGTCGTGGAAGTCGCGGTACTTGGCGCCAGGCTTCACGGCCGCGATGCCGGCCTCCTGGGCCTCGTACACCGCGTCGTAGATCTTGCGCTGGATGTCGGTGAAGCGGCCGTCGACCGGGAGGGTCCGGGTGACGTCGGCCGTGTAGTACGTGTGCGTCTCCACACCGGCGTCGAGCAGCAGCAGGTCGCCCGAGCGGACCGGGCCGTCGTTGCGGACCCAGTGCAGGGTGCAGGCGTGCGGGCCGGAGGCGGCGATGGTGCCGTAGCCGACGTCGTTGCCCTCGACGCGGGCGCGCAGGAAGAAGGTGCCCTCGACGTACCGCTCGGAGGTGGCCTTGGCCTGGTCGAGGACCTTCACCACGTCCTCGAAGCCGCGGACGGTGGAGTCGACGGCCTTCTGCAGCTCGCCGACCTCGAAGCCGTCCTTGACCAGACGCATCTCGGAGAGGCGGACGCGCAGCTCCTCGTCGCGCTCGGCGGTGACCTTGTCGGTCAGCGCGGCCTCGATGCCGGCGTCGTAGCCGCGGACCACGCGCACCGGGCCGGTGGCCTCGCGCAGCGCGCCGGCCAGCTCGCGCACGTCCGAGCAGGGGATGCCGTACAGCAGCTCGGCCTCGGAGAGCGAGTGACGGCGGCCGACCCACAGCTCGCCCTGGCCGGAGAGCCAGAACTCGCCGTTCTCGCGGTCGGAGCGCGGCAGCAGGTAGAGCGTCGCGTTGTGCCCGTCGGTGGCCGGCTCCATGACCAGGACGCCGTCCTCGGTCTGGTTGCCGGTGAGGTAGGCGTACTCCACCGAGGCGCGGAAGGCGTACTCGGTGTCGTTGGAACGCGTCTTGAGGTTGCCGGCGGGGACGACCAGGCGCTCGCCCGGGAAGCGGGCGGAGAGCGCGGCACGACGGCGGGCGGTCTCCTCCGCCTGGGCGATCGGCTCCAGGTCGCGCAGCTCGGTGTCGGCCCAGCCCGTCCGCATGCTTTCGGCGAGCTCGTCGGACACGCCCGGGTACAGGCCGTTCTTGCGCTGCTTGATCGGCTCTTCGGCTTCGGTGTCCGGGGTCTCCGGCAGCTCTTCCGCCACGTCGTCCTCCTCGATGTACTGATGTATGCACCATCGTACGTTTCGGGGAAGGACGGCCCCAGGGGCGGAAGCTGCCCGGTACGCACGGTCACGGCCGGCCACGCAGGGCATGCGCGGCTCCGGCGCGACCGGACCGCTCGGCGGCGGCTCGGCGGTGTCCGCGGACCGTTCGGCTGCCGGGCGGAGGCGGCGGTCCGGCGGACCCCCGCGGACCGGCCGACGTCGCCCGCCCGCCCCGCCCGGAGCCCGCCCGCCCCGCCCGGAGCCCACCCGGCGGCCGGGCGCCCGGCCGCCCACGAGGCCCGCAGCGATGAGGACGGCAGCGGCGCGCGGCGATGGGACGGGCGGAGGGTGGGGAGGCCGGTGCGGGCTCGGCCGGTGCGGGCCCGGGCGGCGAGGGCTCAGTCGAAGCGGGCGGCGAGGAGGACCATGTCGTCGGCGCCGTCCGTCGCGTCCCGCCCGTCCGGCAGCATCGCCTGCAGCACGTGGTCGGCGACCGTCTCCGGGTCGTCGCGCAGCCGCCGGGGGACACCCGCCGCGGCCCGGTGCAGCCGGGCGAACGCCCGGTCGACGGGGTCGCCGGTGCGGCGCAGCAGGCCGTCGGTCCACAGCAGCACCGTCTCCCCGGGGTCCAGGCGGACCTCGGCGCCCGGCGCCTCCCAGCAGCCGAGCATGCCCAGCGGGGCGGAGACGCCGGTCTCGACGAACTCGGCCCGCCGGTCGCCGAGCACCAGCGGCGGGTTGTGCCCCGCCCCGGCCAGGGTCAGGCGGCGCCCGCCGGGGCGGCAGTGCGCGAACAGGGCGGTGGCCGGGCAGCCGGGCTCGGTGAGGCGGAGCATCAGCTCGAGGTCGGAGAGGACGGCGACCGGGTCCTCGCCCTCCATCACCGCGTAGGCGCGCAGCGCGGCCCGCAGTCGGCCCCTCGCGGCCACGGCCTGCGGCCCGGAGCCGGCGACCGAGCCGACCGCCAGGCCGAGCGCCCCCTCGGGCAGCGGCAGCGCGTCGAACCAGTCACCGCCCCCCAGCGGCCCGGTGCGGTGCCGCACGGCGAGCCGGACGCCGGGCATCGTGGGGAGGCGGGAGGGGAGGAGGCCCTCGGCGAGGGCGGCCAGGCGGGCGCGGGCGCGGTCCACCTCCAGCAGCCGGGCCAGGTGGTCGCCCGCCAGGCCGAGGTAGTGGGCGGCCGTGCGGCGTTCCGCCGGGCCGGGGACGGCCGGCCCGTCGAACAGCCAGACCGCGGCGCCGAGCCGGGAGCCGTCGTGCGGGTCCAGGGCGTGGGCGTAGGCGGCCGCGTACCCCAGGCGGTCCGCCACCTCGCGGTGGCGGGGGGTGAGGGCGACCTCGGCGGTCAGGTCGGGGCGGGCCACCTCGGTCAGCGTGGGGTCCGTGGTCAGTGGGGCCTGCGGACGGTCGGCGGCCGGCACCGTCTCCAGCTGTCCGAGCTCCTCGTGCGTCAGGCCGTGGCCCACCGGGGTGTGCGGGCCGTACTCCCCGGGCGGCCCGTCCTGGTCGAGCACCGCCAGCCCCCGCCGGGCGCCGAGCAGGCGGGCCCCGGCGTGCAGGATCTCGCGCAGCGCGTCGCGGACGGTGCCGGTGCGGACCAGGCAGCGGGTGAGGTCGTGCAGCGAGGCGAGGTCGGCGATGCGGCCGGCCAGCCGGTCCTCGAGGAGGGTGCGCGGCTCCGTGCAGTGCCGGGTGCCGGCGGGGCGGGCGGGTGCGTCGGGAACGGCGCCGGTCCGCGGGGGCGGTGTGCACGAGGGCGTCCCGGCCACGGGAGGCACGGTGGGGGACGCGGGGGCGGAGGAGGGCAGGGGCGAATCGAATCCGGCCACTTTCGGCGGGTGAGGGGCGCTCATGGCGTCCGGCTTCCGGGCCGGTGCGTAGCGTGCAAAAGCATCGCAAACCCCCATGTGGTTCCGCGCAGCCGACGGTCCCCCCACAACTAACGGACTCATCACGAGATGTCCAGTATTGTCCCGTCCGTGGCGTGGGTGTCCCTGGAGGTCCTTCCGCCGCTGCTCCGGTGAGCTCCTGGGGCGCGAGGTGTCGGAGAGGTGCACGGGGACGGGACGGTATCTGTCCGGAAAACGCCGTGGCCCTGTGGGGGTGCGGTCGTATAGGGATGCGCCCCGCGGCGCGTCACCCCGGACTTGCGGGGTACCTACTGGTGAGAGAGCCGGAGGTTGTGGAGCGGGCCGCGTGGAACCCGGTGACCGCTCTCCCGCGTGCTGTTGGTCGACGGCCGAACCGGTGTCCGGAAGTGGCGTGGCCGCAGTGTTCACCGCGGCGAGCAACACGAAACACCGTACGTGCGCAACCGACGTGACAAGGAACGGCGAAACGCAACTTCGCCACCCCGCGCCATGCCCATGCTGGTGATGGGCGCACCACGGCCGCGGAGCAGCAGGCTCGGCTCGTGCTCCCTGCCCGACATGGGCCGGTGAAGCGCCGCAGTACGTACGCAGTGCAGTGATCGACACATGGTGTGAAGCAGTCCTCGGTGTTGCCAGCGTGCAACGGAAAGGAACGAGCGCCCATGCGCGAGATCCTCGGAAAGCGACGCAGGCTTCTGTCGCTCCTGTCCGGTCTGCTCCCCGGGAGCGGTTCGGCCTCCCCGGGCCTTCGCCCGGCCGACGGGAGCATGGCCGGTGGGAGCGTGACCGGCGAGAGTATGACCGGTGGGAGCGTGACCGGCACCGGCCGGCCGGCCTGCACGGCCGTGACGGCCGAGGCCGCCGCCGGATTCGCCCGCTGGGGGTGGCGGGTCCTGCCCGGAGCGGTGCCCGGCCCGCAGGGGCACGGCGGGTGCGCCTGCCCCGACGCGGACTGTCCGTCGCCGGGAGCCCACCCCTTCGACCCCGCCCTGCCGGCGGCGACCCACGACGCGCGGATGGTGCGGTGGTGGTGGGGCAACCGGCCGTCCGCGCCGGTGCTGCTGGCCACGGGCGAGGGTGAGGGGCCCAGCGCGCTGAGTCTTCCCGCGGTGGCCGGCGCCCGCGCGGTGGCGCAGCTGGAGCGTGAGGGCGTGCGGCTCGGCCCGGTCGTCGCCTCGCCCACCCGGTGGGCGCTGCTGGTGCGGCCGTACTCGCTGGAGCGGCTGGGCGAGCTGCTCTACGCCCAGGACATGGTGCCCGGTTCGCTGCGGTTCCACGGGCAGGGCGGCTACCTGGCGCTGCCGCCGTCGGTGACCGGTCAGGGGCGCGTCCGCTGGGTGCGCGAGCCGGAGCCGGGCGACGCGGCGCCGTGGCTGCCGGACGTGGAGCGGGTGGTCGGCACGGCGGTGACCGCGCTGACCCGTCCCGAGGTCGGCGCGCCGGACGCCTGAGCGCGTCCGCGCCGAGGAGTGCCCGACGGTCGCCGTCGGGGCTCCTGCGGACCGCCGGGCCGGTGGAAGCTGGAAGAAGCCGGCGACGGCCGGAGGTCGGAGCCGTCGGCCGGGGGCCCGGGCGGGCGCCTCGACGAGGTCGCCCACGCGGTCCCGGAGGCCCCGCCGAGGGGGCCGGACAGACGAAGACCCGGTTGCTGGCGACGGGGGATGCACCAGCAACCGGGCTACTTGAACGTTAACAAGAGATCGGCCGTTGGCAAATTCGGTCGCGGCCCTTTCGGCCGTCCCCGGACGTGCCCCGGAAGACCCTTGTGGCGCGGCCCGAAAACCGTCAGCTCAGCGTCACCTGGCGGTTCGTCAGCCCCCCGCGCGCACGGCGCTCGTCGGCGGTCAGCGGGGCGTCGTCGGACAGCGCCGCGGCCAGTCGCTCGGCGAACTCGGCGGCCGGCTTCTCGACGTCCTCGGCGGTGACGCCGGTCGGCAGGTCCCACACCGGGACGACCAGGCCGTGGGCGCGGAACGAGCCGACCAGACGGGTGCCTTCGCCGAGGTCGCTGCGGCGCGCGGCGTCCAGCCGGGCGAGGGCGTCCAGCAGACGCTCCTCCTCGTGCGGCATGACCCAGCGCAGGTGGTTCTTCTCCGGTGTCTCGCACCAGTAGGCCGCGTCCACGCCCGTCAGCTTGACGGTCGGCACGGCCGCCTCGTTGGCCCGCTCCAGGGAGGCCTTCACGTCGGCGGTGGCGGCGGACGCGTCCGGCACCCAGAACTCGAAGCCGGCGTGCACCACCGGCGCGAACGGGGCGTCGGCGTCCAACAGGTCCTGCAGGCGCGGGCCGCCGGCCTGCGCGCGGCGGCCGGCCACCGGGTTGCCCGGCTCGGTCTCCAGCGCCTGCGTCAGCACGTCGGCCAGGTCGCGGCTGAGGTCGCCTGAGGAGGTGTCGTTCTGCAGGCCGATCAGCACCGAGCCGTCGTCACGGCGCAGCGCGGGCCAGGCCATCGGCAGCACCGTGGCCAGGGTGACCGAGGGGACGCCCTCGGGCAGACCGTCCTTGAGTGTCAGTTCGACGGTCGCGGCGGGTACCAGCTCGCGCAGCGCGACCCAGTCGCACTCGCCCGGCAGGCCCTCGAACGGACGCTGCACCAGCTCGGTCACCGCCTGGGCGGCGGCCCGGCCGTGACAGGCCTTGTAGCGGCGGCCACTGCCGCACGGGCAGGGTTCGCGGGCGCCGACGACCGGGACGTTCCCGTCGTCGACCTGGGATCCGGCCGCGCGCTGCGGGCGCGCGCCCTTCGTCTGACGCTTCTTGGCCATGGGGTGTCTCCCGGGTACGGCTGGGCTGCTCGTGCTTCGGCCGCGAGCCTAGCCGCTCCCCGGTCCCTCGCCGCCGCCGACGGCGCGTCACCACGCCCGCCCGCCGCGGCGCTCGGGCGTGTGTGCCATATGCCAGTGGTCGACGCGCGTAGCACGTGACCGTGGCGGGTTGCTCATGGCAGATCGTCGAAGGGGTCCGGGAAGGCGAGGTCCAGATCGGCGAGCTGGACCACCGCGGGCACCCGGGGCGCGACCACCCGCGCGGCGAAGTCCTCGCGGTGACGCCCGGCGTCCGGGTCGTGCACGTCCCGGTGGACGACCACCCAGACCGTGACCTCGCCGCAGACGCCGTCCCGCACGCCCCAGTCGTCGGCCAGCGAGGTGATGATGTTCAGCCCCCGGCCGCCGTGCGCCGTCACGGACGGCGTCGCCGGGCGGGGGCGGGTCGGGCCGCCGCCGTCGGTGACCTCCACGGTCAGCCGGCCGCCCGGATCGATCCGCCAGGTCACCCGCACCTGGCCGTCCGCGGTGCCGCTCAGCGGACGCCCGTGCTTGCAGGCGTTGCTCAGCAGTTCCGACAGGATCAGCGCCGCGTCGTCGATCACCGGATCGGGCACTCCGCCGCGGCGGAGCTCGTCGCGCACCCGATGTCTTGCCCGGCCCACGCCGGCCGGTCCGTGCGGAACGGACATGCTCGACGACGTGGGCACCTCCTGTGCCACCATCAACGCCACCCCCGAGACCTCCTTCGCCCCACGCCAGGGTGTGAATGCCCCCTTGATCTGCGGCGGAAACCGCCGGGGCGCCCCGGCGGGACGCATTCACCCCCACCGGCGACACGCCGGATGCGCCGGTGCACTCCCGGAAAACGCCCGGCAGCGGGTCCGACGGGCCTCCGGCGGGGTCAGCGCCCGAGCTGGCGCAGGACCGCGTCCGGCCGGTTCGTGATCACGGCGTCCACCCCGAGCCGGGCGCAGAGCTCCACGTCCGAGGGATCGTCGACCGTCCAGACGTGCACCCGGTGACCGGCCCGCCGCAGCCGCTCGATGTACGACGGGTGGGAGCGCACGATGCGGATCGAGGGCCCGGCGATGCCCACGCCGGCCGGCAGCCGCCCGTCGCGGAGCCGGGGGGAGACGAACTGCATCAGGTAGACGGTCGGCAGGGCGGGCGAGGCGGCGTGGATCCGGTGCAGCGACCGGGCCGAGAAACTCATGATCCGCACCGGGGACTCCTCGGGCGCCTCCGGCGCGTCCAGGCCGAAGCGCTTGAGGAGCATCAGCAGCCGTTCCTCGACCTGCCCCGCCCAGCGGGTGGGGTGCTTGGTCTCCACGGCCAGCTCCACGCGCCGCCCGGCGTCGCTGACCAGCTCCAGCAGGCGCTCCAGGGTGAGCACCGAGGTGGCCTCGCGGTCCTCCGGCCGGTGCTCCCACTCGGGGGCCTCCGGGCGGCCGTGCCACTGCTCCGGGTTCTTCCACGAGCCGAAGTCCAGGGCGGCGAGGTCCGCCAGCTCCAGCGCCGAGACGGCCCCACGGCCGTTGGAGGTGCGGTTGACGCGGCGGTCGTGGACACAGACCAGATGGCCGTCGGCGGTGAGACGCACGTCGCACTCGAGCGCGTCGGCTCCGTCCTCGATGGCCTTCCGGTACGCGGCGAGGGTGTGTTCGGGTGCGTCCTCGGAGGCGCCGCGATGGGCGACGACCTGGATGCGCCGCTGCGTTGCGTTCGTCACCGCGACATGGTGCCACCCCGGGCGCCCGGCCGGGGAGCGGGTGGGGAGGACGGCCGCGGACCTGGTAACGGAGGTTCCTGGGAGGTCATTTGGTACACGTGTCGGATTTGGGTGGATTGTCCGTAGTAAACAATGTCCGGGCAGGACGGCGTACGGCTTATCGTGCTCTGACGCCCTGTGGGAAAAGCTGATGGACGGATGCCACCCATCCCGCCCATGCACCAGCCCGTACACCAGCCTGGATCGAGGAGAAGAGCTGTGAGCAGCGAGAACGAGGGCACTGCGGTCCCGCCGGTTCCGTCCGCCCCGCCGGCGACGGGGGAGACTCCCGCTGCTCCTCCGGCAGCCGCGCCGCCCGTCCCGACCGTGCCCCCGGCGCCGCCCGCGGCGAGCGCCCCGACCGAGCAGCTGCCGCCGGTGCCGGCCGAGCAGCCTGCCGCGCAGCCGCACGCCGCGGCCCACCCGCACGCCGCCCCGGGCGCCGGAGCCGGCGAGGCCCCCACCGTGGTGGGCGCGGGCCAGGGCACCCACGCACCGCAGGAGCCGGCCGGCCAGGCGGCGCAGCCGCACCCGGCCGCCGCCTCCGGTTCCGGTCACGCGCAACCGCAGCAGTCCCCGCCGCAGCAGTCCCCGCCGCAGCCGCCCCAGGCCCAGACCCAGGTCCAGCACCAGCAGCCGTACGCGGCGGCCGCGCAGTCCGGCGCGCCCGCGGCGGAGCCGGTCGGCGCCTGGCCGCCGCCCACCGCCCCCGGTGCCCCCGGCGCTCCGGGTGGTCACGGGACCGATGTGTGGGGCGCGCCCCTGCAGCAGCCGGCCCCCAAGCCCCGCCGCGGCGGACGTGGCCTGATCACCGCGGTGATCGTGGCGGCCCTGGTGGCCGGCGGCGTCGGCGGCGGCATCGGCTTCAGCCTCGCCGACTCCTCCGGCGGCCCGGGCAGCTCGACCGTGGTCTCCGCGGGCGGCGGCAGCGTGCAGCGCGCCCCCGACTCGGTGGCCGGCGTGGCCGCCTCCGCGCTGCCCAGCACCGTCACCATCGACGCCCAGAACTCCGGCGGCGAGGGCGGCACCGGCACCGGCTTCGTCTTCGACACCGAGGGCCACATCGTCACCAACAACCACGTCGTCGCCGAGGCCGTCGACAGCGGCAAGGTCACCGCGACCTTCCCGGACGGCAAGAAGTACGACGCCGAGGTGGTCGGCCACGCCCAGGGCTACGACGTCGCGGTCATCAAGCTGAAGAACGCCCCGGACAACCTGAAGCCGCTGCCGCTGGGCGACTCCGAGAAGGTGGCGGTCGGCGACCCGACCATCGCCATCGGCGCCCCGTTCGGCCTGTCCAACACCGTCACCACCGGCATCATCAGCGCCAAGAACCGCCCGGTGGCCTCCAGCGACGGCGGCGCGGGCAGCAAGGCCTCCTACATGAGCGCCCTGCAGACCGACGCCTCCATCAACCCGGGCAACTCCGGCGGCCCGCTGCTGAACGCGGACGGCTCCGTGATCGGCATCAACTCCGCGATCCAGTCCGCCGGCGACGGCTTCGGCACCGGTCAGGCCGGCTCCATCGGCCTCGGCTTCGCCATCCCGATCAACCAGGCGAAGTTCGTCGCGCAGGAGCTCATCAAGACCGGCAAGCCGGTCTACGCCAAGATCGGCGCCTCGGTCACCATGACGGAGGGCGAGGGCGGCGCCCGCATCATCGGCGACAGCGGCACCGCCGTCGAGCGGGGCGGCCCGGCCGACAAGGCCGGCCTGGAGCCGGGCGACCTGATCACCCGCTTCGACGACAAGTCCATCGACAGCGGCCCGGCCCTGATCGGCGAGATCTGGACCCACAAGCCGGGCGACACGGTGAAGCTCACCTTCGAGCGCGACGGCAAGGAGCGCACGGTCGAACTGACCCTCGGCTCCCGCACCGGCGACAACTGACCTGACAACGCCCCTCGCAGACCCGTTACTCTTGTCCCCGCGCCGGGCTCGCCCGGCGCGGGGAGGCGTGCCCGAGCGGCCGAAGGGAACGGTCTTGAAAACCGTCGTGGCAGCGATGTCACCGTGGGTTCAAATCCCACCGCCTCCGCCGAGGTCATAGACAGTGCAGGTCAGAAGGGGTGTCCCGGTTGCCGGGGCACCCCTTCTGCGTGCGGCTTGTCTCACCGTGATCCACCCGTGTCCCAGCGTTGACCAGGGCTGGTGGACCAGGAGTGGACCAAATCTCGACCCCGAGCCCGCAGACAGTCCCCATGGCGGTTGAATGCGCGGGTGGTGAACTGGGCGCAGATGCATGACTGCCTCGGGGACGTCGATCGTGTCCCCGAGCTGCTGGTGCGAGTGGAGCGCGAGGACGACGCGGAGGCGTGGGAAGAGCTGGACCTCCGGCTCGTCCTCGAGGACAGCATGGTGTTCCCCGCCAGCTTTGCCGCGCTGCCCCGCCTGGTCCGTCTCGCGCAGCGAAACGCGCGGGCACGGAGTCTGGCCGCGGTGATCGTCCGGTGTGCGGCGGGGAGCCATGGCTGTGACGCTCTGCTGGAAGGTTGTGCCGATGCTATCGATGAACTTCGGGGCGTGCTGGACCGGCACCTGCGGTCACGGCCGGACGACTATCTCGTGACCTTCCTCGGCCTGCTCGCGGCGGAAGGGCAGTACCACTGGAGTGCCGTCGTGGACGACTTCGCGGACGACTTCTACGAGGTGGCGTGCCCGCACTGCGCCGTGGCGGTGACGATCGCCATCGGCGGCTACGGGCGCTACTCCGCGATCCGGGACTGGGACCTGGGCGACGTGGACCGGCGCGACCTGAGACCGGCGCCTGCTGAGGAACTCTCGGGCACCGGCCGATGGATGCACGAGAAATGCGTCCGCGACGGGCAGGCCGCTCTGGCCGAGGGAATCACCTACCTTTTCGGCCGAGCGGAATGCCCGCGCTGCGCGAGTGTCTTCAGCGTCGCGGACGAGTACACATCCGCCAACTGCCCAGTGATGTCGGCCTCGGACTGCAGCTCAGCGGAAGAGCTTCGGTCAGATGCCTGACAGGCCTCACGGTCGATGCGTCGACGTGAGAGCCTGCTCGATCTGCCGGTTCGCCTGGTCCTGGCTGCGGTGGATGGCCTTGACGTAGAAGCGGAACAGCACCGCGATGCTGTGGCCCGCGCGGCGGGCGACCTCGGCCGGGGAGACGCCGGACTCCAGCCAGAGGGAGACGCCCGCGTGGCGCAGGGAGTACGGAACCTCTGCGAGGCGTGAGGCGGCCTCGGTCTGGGTGAGGGCGGCGAGGCGGGCGGCCTTCCAGAGCTGGCCGTACTCCTTGGAGAGCAGGTGGCCGCCTTGCACGGCCCGGAACAGGCGCCCGTCCCCGGCGGTGCCGAACTCCTCGATGTGCCGACGGACCATGGACACCAGGATGGGCGGGATCGGCACGGCCCGAGTCGCCTTGCGGGCCCGCTTCTTCAGGCCGCGGGTGTCGAAGGATTCGCCGGTGTCGGTCCAGCCGGAACCGACGCGCGGCATGCTCGCGGAGAGGAGCACCTCGCCCCAGCCCTCCTCGGGAAGGGTGAAGTCCGCCGCTCGAAGGCCGGCTGCCTCGCCGGGGCGGGTGGCGGCGTAGTAAAGGCAACCGAAGAACGCCTTCAAATGTCGTCCGCGCTCCCCCAGTTCACCAACGGCCTCGATCAGGTCCTTGGCCAGCTTCGGCCCCGGTACGTACCGGAAGTCGATCTCGTCGTCGGTCTCCGGCGGAGACCAGTCGACCTTGCCCAGCGGCAACGCCGTCAGCAGTTCGCGCTCGACGGCGTAGCGCAGGCAGTTGCTGAAGACCGTCCGTTTGCGGTTCACCGTGTTCTCGGCGGCCGGACCGCCGTCGGTTCTGAGAGTGAGCGCGTCCAGGGCCTTGCGGACAGTGGCAGGCGTGCTGAGCGCGGTGATGTCCACCGACTTGCCGGCGAGCCAGTTGAGGGCGGCGATGATCTCGGGCGGGGCTTGGTGGGCGTCGAGGCGCGGAACCAGGCCGCCCTCGTCGTCCAGGACGAATCGGTAGACCCATGAGTAGAGCGCGGTCCGGAGTGTCTGCGCGGCCGGGGCACCCCGGTTGTCCTTGACCAGCTTCGGCGTGATCGTCGCGAGGGTGTCCGCGATGCTCGCACGGTGCTTGGCAGAGGCGTTCGGCCACTTCATCCGTGCGTAGTCACGGGTGTGGGTGTACCAAGTGGTGGCCTTGAGCGCCTGGACCTCCGATGCGGGAAGGCCCGTCTCGGTGTCGAACTGCTCGCGGTTACGGAGGGCGGTCAGCAGCTCGGCCCGTCGACCGTCGGCCTGGGCCTTGAGGCGGTAGCTCTTGGAGAAGGGTCGGGGTCCGACCCGCCAGCGCAGCTGGTAGGCGGCGGCCCGGTTGGGACGCTTGCGGATGCCCCAGATCTGGACGTCGTACGTCAGCACAGGTCCTGCACCTCGCACGAGGTGAACCAGGCATCGAGGTCGGCCCGCCGGATACGGAGCTGGCCGTTCGGCAGCTTGAGGCACCTCGGGGCCTGCCCCCGGGCGCGCAGGCGGTAGAAGGCGGCCCGGGACATGCGGATCTCGGCGAGGGCCTCGGCCAGCGTCAGGGTCTGCGTCTGCCGGTCGGTGGGGAAGGTCGTGCTCACAGCCAGGGTGCTCCTTCGGACTTGAGGCGGAGGGCGTGGTCGAGCTCGTGGCGGATGTGGGCGGCGAGCAGCTCCTCGCCGGGACGGTAGCCGGAGGTGAGGTAGGCCCAGTGGGAGACGACGAGGGTGGTGCCGTCGTCGAAGAGGTCGGTGCCGACGCGGTTGCGGGCCTGCTCCAGGCGCCAGGCGTGGCGGACGTCGCGGAGGGCTCCGAGGGTGGTGGAGTAGCGGCGGGACTTGGTGGAGAAGTGGCCGCGGAAGCCGAGCATGTGGGCCCATTTCCGGAGCCGGAGGCCCGCGAACTCGGGGAGGCCGCCGAGGGCCCACGCGGTCCGGATCATTTGGCGGACGTGCTGCCGGACGCGCAGGTCCATGATGGGCTCGGCCTGTCCCGTTCCGTCGCAGGCTGGGCACAGGTCGTGGAATCCGTCGGGTCCCGTGGCGCTGCCCTGGCCTCGGCAGGTGTGGCAGGTCAGCGGGCGGTCGACCATGCCGGAGGCTTCGGCGCTCTTGGTGGCGTACTTGGCGACGTAGGCGGCCACCTTGTGGTCGGTGAGTTCGCCGCCGTCGTCCCCGCCGGTGATCTCGCGGACGTCGATCCGGTCGCCCCAAGCGAGTTCGCGGTCGCCGACGGCGTCCGAGGTGACCGTGAGCCGCGTGCGGTCGGCGGCGTGGTGCACCGCCTGGGTGAGTGCCCCGAGGCCGGCCCAGCCGGGCGGAGGCGTGGTCGGTCCGGCGGGGCCGTCGAGCCGGATGATGGCGTGGAAGTGGATCAGGCCGCGCTTTTGGTACTCCGCCACTTTGGCGAAGGAGAAGCACAGCGAGGCGCGCAAGGCTTCCTGCGTCAGGCCGAGTTGGGCGGCGAGCTCCCGGCGGAGCTGGATGGTGAAGCGGGCCCAGAGCGCTCCGGCGTGTGCGTTCCAGAGGATGGCGCCGGCGTAGTCGTAGGCGGCCGGGTCGATCGGAGTGCCGAGGGCGGGGTCGTCCTCGGGGTGACGGCGGCCGCAGTGGCAGTTCAGGGGCTTCCCGGCCTGCGTGGTGCGGATGGCATGGACCCGGCCGAAGGAGGGGGCGGTGAGGGTGACGAACAGCCGGGGGTGAGACCGGACGGCATCGGGAACGGATTTCCCGCCGGACATTCCGGCCTTGATCAGGTGGTACGTGTCGGCGGCGTAGACGCGTGAGCAGGAGGGGCAGCGGGAGGCGCGGCGGTTTCCGCAGGCGGTGAGCAGGCGTCCGGTGGGTTCGGCCTCGGTCGTGTAGGTGCGCAGTACGGCGTTGGTGGCGGCGTCGAGGGTGGTGGTCTGCCCGACGAGGTTGACGGGGCGGGTGCAACCGCGGACGGTGCGGAGCTGGTCGGTGAGCCGGGCGTAGTCATCGAGGTGAGCGAGTTCGATCAGGTCTCGCAGGGCGGGACTCGTGACGTGGTCGAGCCGTGGGGGGTGAGCCATGAGGAAGGCCTCTCGTGCGGGGTGGGCCCCCGAGCAGCAGCGGCACCACGGGCGGGGCAGAGCTGCTGCTCGGGGCATGACGAATCGGGCCCTGGCAGGGCGACGGTTGGGAGTACCGGGAGTCCGGCGGAGGTCAGGCGGCGAGTGCCGCGTGCAGGGCGGCGGCCATGGGGAGGCCGACGCCGAGTCGTCGCTTGAGCTGGGCGACGGTGATGGGCTCGCCGTGCTCACGGTGGTGGGCGGCGGCGATGGCCCGGGCCTCGTGCAGGAGCGGTTCGGGCACCTGCGGGGGCGGGGCGGAGGCTGGGGGTATGGACGCGGGCTCTGACGGCGTGGACTCCGGGCGGGGCTGTTCCTCGGCGGCCAGGGCAGGTGCGGCGACAGGCCTCGTGGCCTCAGCGTCCGCAGGGTTCACGGGCCGGGCAGTGTGGAAGGCGCGCAGGAGCTGCGGGCCGACGGCGCCCCACCCCAGCAGGAGCAGGGGCGCGACGGAGTCGAGCGCGGCCCGGTCGTGGTGGCCGGCGGCGATGGGCTCGGCGACGTTGAGTCCCAGGGTGAGCAGTCCGGAGCAGTGCATGAGCCTGGTGGCCGTCCGCACTTCCTCCGCCGGGACTCCACGCAGGGACAGGTGCCGCAGTGCCACCAGGAGGCCGAGCACGGACAGGTCGACCATGGGAGCGATCAGCGGTGCGATGGGCTTCGGAACACCGAGCCGAAGGGCCAGGTCCCAGACGTTGCCGAAGGAGAAGACGAACGCCAGGGCGGCGATGACGGCCATCACCACGGTGATCGTCCGCTGGGTGATGCGCTCTTCGGTCACGAGGTTTCACCTCCTCTCAACAGGCTGTGGACGGAGCGTCCTGCGATCGGTCAGACGGCATATGGCGTCTGGTCGGGCACGACGGCCCGCGGCCTGAGCGGCGTGACGGCGGCGAGGAGTTCGGACGGGTCGGCGGTCAGGTGGGCGGTCGCGGCGGCGATCCGGGCCGCGTGCCTCTCCGGGACGTACGGGGTTCTCACGCGGGTGAAGCCGGCCCGCCCGGGCGAGTTCATGACCGCGACTCCGACGTAGGCCGGGTTCTGCAGCGTGGTCGGGATGACGTCGGGCCACTGCCGGATGTCGTCGCCCAGGGCCGCCACCGAGGCCTCGGCGGTCTTCTGTGCGAAGGACATGCCGACCGGGCAGACATCGCGGATGAAGGTGGGGATCGCGTCGCCCGTGGACTTCTGGGTGGCGAGGAGTACGAGGATCCCAACGCTGCGGCCCTTCTTGACCAGCTCCTCCACCAGGCGGGCGTTCTCCGCGGCCAGGGCCGCCAGGTGCTTGGACTCCTTGTCCGAGCCCTTGTGGTCGCGGAAGTAGGTGTGCGCCTCGTCGATGACCAGGACCACCCACGGCCAGGAGCGGGAGGGGCCGCGATGCCACATGTCCTTGCGGCCCAGGACGTACCGGATGCAGGACGACCGGTTTTGTCGGAGCCTCGCCAGCCGCTTGAAGAGGGCGTTGGCCTCCTCCAGGTCGTCGCCGACGAAGGTGAACAGCCGGGGGACCAGCTCGGCGTAGTCGCCTTCGTCGGCAGAGGAGACCTTGCCGTCGGCCACAGCGAACTGCACGGCCGGCGAGGGGGCGCAGTCGCAGAGGAAGCGGTTGATGACCGAGGTCTTGCCGAAGCCAGGCAGTCCGGCGATGGTCACGCCGGGCACCTCGGCGAGGTTCACCGACACCGTCTGGGCGTACTCGTCCACCCCGATCTCCCAGTGGACGAGGTCGCGGGGCTCCTCCCCCGTCGGCGTGTGCGTCGCCGGCGCCAGCAGCGGATCGATCCGCACGCCGCGGATCTGCACCCACCCCGGCGACTCCTGCGTGACCGAGACGCGTGTGCAGCCCCAGGCGTCGGCCAGGTAGGCGGAGGCCCGCTTGTACTCCTCCAGACCGACTCTCGGCAGGCACCTTGCCCGGACCCGCACCCCGTACCGGTCGGCCCGCACCCGCAGGGAGGGGACGAGGACACGGGGGCGGGGCGGTGTCCCGCTGGTGTTCCTGAGCGAGGCCAGCGTGCTCGGCATCGAGTCCGTGACGGTCAGGCCGGCCATCAGGGCCAGCCGCCGCCAGGACCGGCGGACCCGCAGAGCCTGCCGCATGCTGGCCCGCATGTCCGCGTCTGCCCGGAGGTAGCGAACCACCCAGCTCACCGCCCACCCCAAGGCGGCGGCGAGAGCCAGGCAGACGACGATGCGGCCGAGGTTGGTCACCTGTGTCACTTGCTCCATCTCAACTCCTCCCATTCGACCGACAGTCCGAGTGGCAGCCACGGGCCGCCGTCCGTGAAACCGGGCGGCCGGGCGATCCTGCTAGGCGAGGTCGTCAGGAGTACCCCCCGATACGGGCACCGGGCTGCCCAGCAGCTCGAGGGCGCTGGCCCGGTAGGCGATGCCGTCCTGGATCTGGCCGTTGAAGACCCGGGCCCACGGGGTGGCGAACAGGTCCACCGGCCGGACGAACATGCCGACGTTGAGACCGTCCGGCAGGCCGCTCTTGGGGACGGTGACCTTGATGGCCTCGGCCCGCTCGTCCTCCATCACGAACACCGTGACGGTGTAGAGGCTCTCGCCGGTGTCCCGGTCCTTGGCGATCTGAGTCCGCTCCTGGTCGGTGAACTTCGGGGTCGGCAGCATGCCGACCATGTGGCGGGTGGTCGGGGCGAAGCCCACGCGAATGCGCGCCATGGCGATGTTCCTTCCTCGTGGTCGCCTCGTACGGCGACCTCGGGGCTAGTAGAGCTAGGTGTGCTAGCACTGTCAAGTCTGCCAAGTTCTGCGCGTGTCCAAACCTGTAAGGCAGAACAGGGGCCGGGTAGGTGTGCTAAGGGAGCTAGACGGCTAACCTGGATGCATGACCCCCGCGAAGAGCGACCGGCCGGACCGGCGGCCGCCGTACCAGCACGCTGCGGACGCGATCCGCAAGGAGATCCGTGCCGGCCGGCTGAAGCCGGGGGAGCAGCTGCCGTCGCTGCGGGAGCTCCAGGACCGGTTCGGCATCGCCAACATGACGATGCGGGCCGCGCTGAACCTCCTCCGCGAAGAAGGGCTCATCTACACGATCCAGGGCCGCGGCAGCTTCGTCGCCGACGTCGGGGAACTCCCGGACGGCTACACGGCGCCGGCCTGGTACCTCGCCGGAGGCGGAGCCGAGGGCGAGGAGGACAGCACCACACTCACCGAGGTCCTCACCTCCCTGCGCGACGAGGTCCGCCACCTCAGCGCCGAGCACCAGGACCTCAAGCGCGAAGTCGAGGAACTGAAGGCCCGAGTCCACGCGAACTCCTGAGTTCCGCCAGGTCAGCCCGCATCCCGGCCGCCTCCCGGCTCATCCGGCGCACCATCGCCAGCATCTCGAGCGCGAGCACCAGGACGTGCCGGTCGTGCCCCTCGAGTACGTCATCCCGATGCCTGTTCACGTACACCACCTCGGTTCGTCGCGATCGCGCTGACCGCACGGCGACGATCGCCCCCGTACGTCCTTCATGGAGATCCGGAATCGGGTGATTGCCACGGCAGGCCCGAAAGAGTGAAGCGCCAGGCCGTTAAAAGTTTCCTTACTGGATCAAGCCCGGCTGCGCTCCGCTTCGCCGGGCGCGCTCCCGGCTCCGCGTCGCGCTGCGCTCCTGCCTTCGGCCCGCTCCGCGCACGCTGCGCCGACGCGCGCCGACGAGTAGGAGCAGCACCAGGAGGAGAGGCGAGTACCGCACGGCCGGGGCCGAGATGGCGGGGGCGCCGCGGGCGGGTGCCGGCCGAAGGTGGCTGAGGCGCGGGATCTCCCATCCCGCCTACCGTCGACCCAGGCAGAGCCGAGCAGACACGGCACCTGGCGTCCAGGTCGTTCGTACAGTGGCGCGCTCCAGGGCCTTCCCCCGTTGTGGTGGACACGCGGTCATTGATCACGCGGCGAGCGTGAGCTTAGCGGTGTGGTGTCGTCGTTCGTATTCGTTGGGGCTGAGGTGGCCGTTGGCGGAGTGCCGGCGGCGGGTGTTGTAGCGGGTCAGCCAGGCGAAGACGGTCTTTCTGCAGGTGGCGGCGTCGCCGTAGTGGCGGGCGCCCTGGAGGGTCTCGCGTTTCAGGGACGCGTGGAAGCTTTCGCAGGCCGCGTTGTCCGCGCTGGAGCCGACCTCGCCCATCGACCGGGTCACTTTGAGCTGGTCGCAGAGGGTCGCGTAGGCCCTGGCCCCGTATTGGGCGAGTTCAACCGGTCGGAGTGGAACACCGCGCCGTCCAGGCCGCCGCGGGTGCGGGCGGCCATTTTCCGGGCGTCGGCGACCAGGTCGGTGCGCATGTGGTCGGCGATGGACCAGCCGACGACCTTCCGGCTGAAGCAGTCCAGCACGGTCGCGAGATAGAGGAACTCCCCGTTTTCCAGGGGCAGGTAGGTGATGTCGCCCATGTATTTGCTGCCGGGTTCGGGGGCGGTGAAGTCCCTGCGGAACAGGTCCGGAACCAGTGCGGCGGCCGGGTCGGGGACGGTGGTGCGGACGCGTCTGCGCAGGCGGACGCCGACGATGGAGAACGTGCGCATCACCCGGGCGACCCGCTTCTCATTGACCCGCAGGCCGTTCTCCTTCAGCTCGGCCGTGACCCGCGGGGAGCCGTAGGTGCCGCCGGACTCGGTGTGGACCTCGCGGATCCTGGCGGCCAGGCGCTCGTCGGCCCGCTGCCGAACCTGCCTGGTCTGCCGGCCGGACAGCCACTTGTAGTAGCTGGACCTGTTCACCTGCAGGACTTCGCAGAGCCGCTTCACCTCGAAGGCGTCCCGGTGGTCGTCGACGAACTGGAAGCGGCTGATCACCAGTTCGTCTCCCCGGCGAAATACTTGGCCGCCTTGCGGAGTATGTCCCGCTCGGTCGCGAGCTTCTGCTCACTCGCCTCCAGCTCGGCCACCCGCGCTTCCAGCTGCCGGATCCGCTCGTCCGGCTCCGTGGCCGGCGCGGTCTCCTTCGAGGCCGCGGTCCTCCTGCCGCCTGCCGGCGGGGCGGCCGGGTTCTGGCCTCGGCGCTTGCGGTCCCGCAGCACCCACTCCCGCAGAGTCCCCCGGCTGATGCCCAGGTCGGCGGCGATGCTCTTGTAGGTCGCCCCGGGCGTGGACTCGTACAGGGCCACGGCATCGGCCTTGAACTCGTCCGAGTAGTCCTTCATCGCCATCGGCGGTCTCTCGCTTCCTCCGGATCAAGCAGATCCAGTATCGGCGTGTCCACCACTCAGGGGGAGGCCCCCCACCTGGACGCCAGGCACCGCGCCTGCTCCACGGAGTGTGGGTCGACGGCAGACGGGATGGCAGCTGGGGCCGTACGTGGCTGACGCCGGTCAGTCAGCCTCGCTAGTGTTCCGCGTACCGCGTAGTGGCAGGGGGACCGGATGGGGAATAGGCGACGAGTCGACGATCAGGTGGCGGCCGCCCGCCTGGCCTATATGGCGGTCCTTGAGATTCGTAGCATGGCCAGGCGCCGCGAAGCCTTGGACACCTGGCCTGACGACGACTATGTCGCCTGCATCGCCTGGCTAGCGGATCTCGTTCACAACATCGCAGGTGGGGTGAGACCCACTCGCCTGTGGCTGCCCTGGCGCAAGCACAATCGCCCGATGTACTGGACCTGGAACGTAGCGGGACCGGCTGGGCGGGAATGGATCAGGGCCACGCTGGAACGGGAGGGCATGGACTGGACGCCTCCGCCTCTGCAGGAGTTGGAGGATGCCGAGGATGACATCAGCGACTGACACCAATAAGCGCGAACCGTGCTGAACAGCGGCGACCATCAACGGTAAGCGCGCCTGGGCACAGCACACCTCGGGCGAGGTCGACAGACAACGTGATCGACCTGATAAGGATGAGGCCGCACCTCAGGCTCCGTGCCCCACTCGTGCCCGATCGAACGGGGAACTACGGGGAACGGCAGGAAGTCCCGGGATCCGGGCAAGCGAACGACTCCTGGCCATCAACCCAGGTCAGAGGGCGTTCTCACTGCTCATCACGCGGAGGCGGCGGGATTTGAACCCACGGTGACATCGCTGCCACGACGGTTTTCAAGATCGATCAGAGTGGTTGCCCTGCGGGCTCCGTTACCCTCGTTGCGGCTCTGTTCAAGCTTGACGTCATCCGTCGAAGCGAAGCCACTCGACTGGGGCATCAGCCAGCGGAGCCAGAGCAGTGCGGTGGGTGGCGCCGGCCCAGGCCTCGAACTTGCCGCCGTCTACTTCGCACACGTGCAGGACGAGGCCTGGTGCCACGTAGAAGCGAGTTGGGGCCCAAGGCCAGAAAGGGCGCAGTGGAACCGGGAGCAGCTGCTCGGTGAGTTGGTCGACCTTCTGCGCTGTCAGCTGCTGGCTGCGCGGCAGCGCCAGGTAGTCCGCCCCCATCGAGGCCTCGAAGAGCGAGAACTGTAGGAGAAATCCGCTGAGCGGTTCCTGTTCCGCGATCGGCGTCTCGGTGTCGTCGAGGAACCAGACGATCGGATCGCGCTCTCCCTGATGGAGTGGCCACCACAGTGACCAGGTGAAGCCTCCTTGGTTTTCGACACCGAAGACCAGCATCTCGCCCCGCTCGTCGACGCGTAGATCGGATGGGGGACGGATGCTGTTCTGCACTCCAAGAACCGCTGGTCGCTGTGCTGCCAGTCGATAGAGCCGTCTCAGACTGTCGGGTATGACTTCCGTCATCAGTTCGGTGGGGGGGATGTCCGGGGTTTCGGTGGCTGGGTGCCAGCCTGTGACGAACTGCTCCAGGGCTGCTGAACGGTCGTTACCCACATGGCGGAGCCATTCCATCCCGGGGAGATTCACCGGGGCTGCTGGCGGACGCACCCGGTCGAGCAGCGGCTTGCTGAGAGGCTCTTGGAATTGGATCACGGCGCGCGTCAGTTCGTAATGGTCCTGGCCAGGCCGCAGAGTCTGTGAGACCTGGGCGGTACGGCCGACACCCAGGTACAGGAAGCCGTCCTCGACACGGACCATGAGATGCACAGGCAACACCTTGCCGTCCGTACCGTCTCTCCCGGTTCGGGTAGTAAGTCGTTCAGTGAGCGATGTCGGCGCCGGGCCGAACAGGCGCAGCTCCTCCGCGTTCCACACCCCGCTCCTGTCGGGGCCCCAGTCACCTGCCTCAGTGATGATCACGGTTCCCAACGGACCGATCGCCACGGTGGCACCATCGAGCACGTAGGACGCGGTATTCGCAGCGTCACCGACCAGCGCAGTCACCTGCGCTTCCTCGGCGGACAACCTCAGCGGCAGTGCTGGTATCTGGTCAGCCATGCCGACATACTCCCCGGCCGTCGCAGCTGCTGCTGACCAAGCTTCGCGAGCGGCCCTTGACGGAGTTGAATATCTTGGCTGGGCCCGGCGAGTGGTTGCTCGAACCCCGTGGCGGTGATCTGCCGGCGCACCCGCCGTCGTGGTTGCTTTTCTGTGGCTGAGGCCCAGGTGGGTATGAGGCCGGTCGCCCTGTCGGAGTTGCTCAGGTGCTGTGCCGCCAGGCCCGCCAAGGCCGGGTGATGATCTCGCGGTAGGTGTGGTGGGACGGGTGGCGGCCGCAGTGCTGGAGTAGCCAGTCCTGGGGTTCGGTGAAGTCCTCGCTGGGCGGGGAGGCCTCGCCGTCGATCGCGCACTGCATCGCGTAGAGGACCGGCTCCGCGTCGGGTTCGCGGTCGGGCTGGAGGGTCCAGGTCTCGTAGGTCAGGACCGCGCGCGGGGTGATCACCGGCCCCACCGCCGGTTCGCCGCTGCGACCTTGGCGCTCAGTTCCTCGGCCTGCGTGGGCCGGCGGAGTTCCTCAGGTGGCACGTCCCACACGCGGCCGCCCCGCGGTGGGCGGAGCTGTACATAAGGGCCCTCGTGGGCCATCACCACGCCCGCGCGGCCGTCGCGGCGGTCGACGAGCAGTGTGCCCGGGGTGGGAACGGTGGGGTGGGTGGTGTCCGGCACGCTGACGCTCCTCGGTGGCGCTGATCGTGCCCCCGGCGCTTCAGTGCCGCAGGGCCGGCACCGATCCTCGGTGTGGTCGGCGGGACGGGGGAACCTCGCGCGAACCCCACACCGGGACGTCCCGCGTCCGGTAGAACGTCCCTGGCACCACGAGCCGCGAGTGAGGGGGGCCCAGTCTGTGCGGAACGAGAGGCTGTGGGCCGTCATGGCGGCCGGAGGCTGGACGTACGCCGCTCTCGCCCAGGCCGTGGAGGTCGACCCGAAGTCGGTCGAGCGGTGGGTGAACCTGGGGCGGATCCCGCGACGCGTCACGGCGTTCCAGGCGGCGAAGGCGCTGGGCGAGGACGTGCACGCGCTCTGGCCGGCACTCCGGCAGGCACGCCCCGCCCGTGCGATCAGTCCGGAGCTGGTGGGGCTGTACGAGAAGCGCGCCGACGTTCCCGTGTCCGCGTACGTGGAGCTCCTGGCGCAGGCCCGGGAGCGGATCGACGTCCTAGTCTACGCGGCAGTGTTCCTCCATGAGGCGTATCCGCGGCTGAACGAGCTGCTCGCCGAGCGGGCCGCGGAAGGGTGCGAGGTGCGGATCGCGGTAGGCGACCCCGACAGCGCCAACGTCCAGCAGCGAGGGCAGGAGGAGCGCTTCGGGCACGGGATCCAGTCCCGGTGCCGCCTGGCGCTGCTGCACTACGGCGCCCTCGTCGGAACCCCGGGCATCGAGGTGCGGACGCACGGGACGACGCTCTACAACTCGATCTACCGGGCCGACGACCAGCAGCTGGTCAACGCGCACGTCTGGGGCGTCAACGCCTACGCCGCCCCGGTGTGGCACATTCGCCGGAACGGCAACGGGGACAGCGGCATGTTCGACACCTACGCCCGCAGCTTCGAGGCCGCGTGGGCGACCGCTGAGCCCGTACACCCCGCAGGACAGGAAGGCTGACCGTGGCGCGGACCGAGTACTACGACGACCCGCACGCCCCCGAGCCGAACAGCATGGTCGTCGCGGCCTCCGCCGTGGTCACCGACAAACAGGGGCGGATCCTGCTCCAGCGCCGCCAGGACAATGACCTGTGGGCACTGCCCGGGGGCGGCATGGACCTCACCGACTCGCTGCCCGGGGCGGCCGTGCGGGAGGTCAAGGAGGAGACCGGTCTGGACGTCGAGATCACGGGCCTGGTCGGCACGTACACCGATCCGAAGCACATCATCGCCTACACCGACGGCGAGGTCCGGCGGCAGTTCAACGTCTGTTTCACGGCGCGGATCACCGGCGGCCGGCTGGAGATCTCCGACGAGTCCACCGAGCTCCGGTTCGTTCCGCCCGAGGAGATCGACGCCCTGCCGATGCACCCCACCCAGCGCCTGCGGATTCGGCACTACCTGGAGCACCGCATCGGCCCCTATCTGGGGTGAACCGCGAGGCTGGTGGACCCCGTGTGGACCGGGTGGCCAGGCCCCGACCGGCCGACGGTGCCCGAAAGGTGCCGAGTTCCAGCTCAGAGGCCCGGAGCCGCCGCTCGTGAGACTGATCCGCCAACCGTCTTGAAAACCGTCGTGGCAGCGATGTCACCGTGGGTTCAAATCCCACCGCCTCCGCGGTGAGAGCAGCGAGAACGGCCCCTGACCCGGGTACCTGGGTCAGGGGCCGTTCTCGTGTCCGGCCACCGCCGCTCGGCCGGGCGCGGCGGGGCACAGTCCGCAGCGTCGCGCGACGGCGGTCAGTGTGCCGACCCGTTCTTGTACTGGGCCCGCGTTCCCTGTGGAAACGCCACAAGGGGGGCGTGATGATGTGCTGGGGGACCTGCTGGGCTCGCTGCTGGGAGGCGGCCGGGCCGGGGACCGTCACGGGTCCGTGGTGAGACGGGGGCGGGGTGGGGGGTTCCAGGCGTCGCGTTCCGCGGTGGTGAGCCAGTGGAGGTACCAGTCCGTGAACGGCAGGGGCCGGTCGTCGTCCTTCCGCCGGATGGGCAGGACGCCCTCGCCGACGGCCCGTACGTCGTCCCACATGGTGCCGCGCAGGGGACCCGTGACGACGAGGAGCGAGTAGTAGCCGCAGCCCTGGGAGCTGACGCAGAGGGTGCCCTGCGTGAGCGTGTCGTCCAGTTCGTCGCAGCGGGCCGTCCAGGCGGCGTACGCGGCGGCGAGGGCGGCCTCGTCGGGATGGTCGGCGCGCCGGGGTTCGGCGCGCTCGAGCCGGTCCAGTTCGGCCGTGCGCTCCGGGCGGAAGGGCAGTGCGGCGTGGCCGGTGGCCGGCGGGGCGCCGGGTGCGGGCGGCCGCAGCGGGAAGAGTCCGTAGTCGGGGCCCGCGCCACCGGCCCCCACCTCGCCGAGGAACGTCCGGTACTCCTTGGGGAGGTGGGTGCCGAGCCCTCGTTCCACCGCCCGCAGCTCCTGCTCGTCCAGGGTGGGCAGCAGCTCGAAGTCGTGTCCGTGGCCCGGGCAGTGGGCGCCGAACACCGTTTTCCAGTGCGGCGCCTCGCGCAGCGCGAGCACCCGCTCCCGGACTCCGCTCCAGGGTCCCCCCACCGCTGCACCTCCGCGTCGTGCGTCCGCCGTCGGGGACAAGGGTCCCGCACGCGCGGGCGCCCGTGACGGGTGGTGCCGGTGGCGTCCGGGCCGCTTGCCTGGTTCCGGGTGCTTCGGGTGCCGGCGCGGCACCGTTCCGGTGAGCTCGTCACGATTTCTCCGCTTGGGGGTTTATCGACAAGACGTCACGCTTGCGAGCGAACCGGCGGTGCGGGACGGTTTGCCCAGGGTGGGGTGGGCATGTCTCGGGGCGAGGAACGCAACAGCGGGACGGTCCGGTCAACCGCCCCGTCCGAAGGGCCGGTTCGCCGGCCCGGAGGGAAACAGCCCTTCTCGTGACTCGGTGTTCGTGTCGGCCCACCCACAAAGGAGGAACCAGATGGCATCCATCCGCACGACCCGCGTACGCAGCGCGGTGGCGCGCGGCGGCGGTCCCCCGGTGGGCGAGCGGCCCACCCACGGGAATCGGATCCACCAGGGAGGTCTGTGGTGAGCGGACCGCGGCCGCCGGAGCGCTAGGGCCCGGCGGTCGCGGAAGGAGCGTGCTTCATGGGGATGCCCGTGCGCGTGACGGCGGATCGACGCCGTCACGCGCACGGGTGCGTTCCGGGGCGTGCCGCCGAGTTCCGGTCCGTCCCGGGGCGTGCCGGTGCGTTCCGACGCGTTGCCGGGGTTCGGGCGGCCGAAGGGGCGGGACACCCCCCGTCGTCGACCCGGAGCCCACCCAGGGGGAAACCCCGAGGTCGCCTCGCTCTCCAGGAGGTGAGGACGGCTCCCCTCTCCGACCTGCGGGGGACCCCGTCCGGTCCCTGCGGCCGATCCGCCCACGCCCCGCCGCTCCTAGCGTGGAGGTATGACAGCCAGGACGTCACCGCCACCACCGCGTGCGACCTCCTACGCCTCCTTCGCGTCGTACGTCCAGGCCCGCCGGCCGGTGCTGCTGCGCACCGCCCGCTCGCTGACCAACGACCCCTTGGACGCGGAGGACCTGCTCCAGACCGCCCTCGCCCGCACCTACGTCCACTGGGACCGGATCGCCGACCACGGCGCCCTCGACGGCTACGTCCGCCGTGCCCTGGTGAACACCCGCACCTCCCAGTGGCGTCGCCGTCGCGTCGAGGAGCTGCCCAGCGAGACCCTGCCCGAGCCGCGTGAGCCCGCCGCCGCGCCGGCCGACCCGGCCGAGCGGCAGGCCACCCGCGACGCCTTGTGGCGCGCGGTCCTGCGCCTCCCCGACCGTCAGCGCGCCATCGTCGTGCTCCGCTACTACGAGGATCTCAGCGAGGCCCGCACCGCCGAACTGCTCGGCGTCTCGGTCGGAACGGTGAAGTCCGCACTGTCCCGTGCCCTGGTCAAGCTGCGCGAAGACCCTGAATTGCCTCTCGCCAGGTAGTGACGGGAGAGCCTCCACCTGTGCAGAATCACCGGAAACTTACCCACGCGTAACGACGCGCGTATCTCGGGGAGGCACCGGTGCAGAGCACGATGCAGGACGTCGAGCTGACGGTCTCGCGAATCCTGACCCACGGCACGACCGTCCACGGTCGTTCCGAGGTCATTACCTGGACGGGAGAGGGAGCGCCCGAGCGCCGTACCTTCGCCGAGGTGGGCCGCCGCGCCGCCCAGCTCGCCCACGCCCTGCGCGACGACCTCGGCGTCCGCGGCGACGACCGGGTCGCCACCCTGATGTGGAACAACAGCGCCCACGTCGAGGCCTACTTCGCCATCCCGTCGATGGGCGCGGTGCTGCACACCCTCAACCTGCGCCTGCCCGCCGAGCAGCTGGCCTGGATCGTCAACCACGCCGCCGACAAGGTGGTCGTCGTCAACGGCACCCTGCTGCCGCTGCTCGCCCCGCTGCTGCCCCAGCTGCCCACCCTCGAGCACATCGTGGTGTCCGGCCCCGGCGACCTCTCCCTGCTCGACGGCGCGGCCGCCCGGGTCCACGAGTACGAGGCGCTGATCGCCGGGAAGCCGGAGAGCTACGACTGGCCCCGGCTGGACGAACGCCAGGCCGCCGCCATGTGTTACACCTCGGGCACCACCGGCGACCCCAAGGGCGTCGTCTACTCCCACCGCTCGATCTACCTGCACTCCATGCAGGTCAACATGAGCCAGTCGATGGCGCTGACGGACAGCGACACCTCCCTGGTGGTCGTCCCGCAGTTCCACGTCAACGCCTGGGGCATCCCGCACGCCACCTTCATGACCGGCGTCAACATGCTGATGCCGGACCGGTTCCTGCAGCCCGCCCCGCTCGCCGAGATGATCGAGACGGTCCGCCCCACCCACGCCGCCGCCGTCCCCACCATCTGGCAGGGCCTGCTCGCCGAGCTCAAGGCCAGGCCGCGTGACGTCTCCACGCTCACCCAGGTCACCATCGGCGGTGCGGCCTGCCCGCCCGCGCTGATGAAGGCCTTCGACGAGTTCGGCATGCGGGTCGTCCACGCCTGGGGCATGACCGAGACCTCCCCGCTGGGCACGGTGGCCCGCCCGCCGGCCCACGTGCAGCCGGGCTCCGAGGAGGAGTTCGCCTACCGCACCACCCAGGGCCGCTTCCCGGCCGGCGTCGAGGCCCGCCTGACCGGCCCGAACGGCGAGCGCCTGCCCTGGGACGGCGAGTCGGCCGGCGAGCTGGAGGTGCGCGGCCCGTGGATCGCCGGCGCCTACTACAACGGTCCGGACGGCGAACCGCTGTGTCCCGAGGACAAGTTCAGCGAGGACGGCTGGCTGAAGACGGGCGACGTCGGCGTCATCGACCCGGACGGCTTCCTCACCCTGACGGACCGGGCCAAGGACGTCATCAAGTCCGGCGGCGAGTGGATCTCCTCGGTGGAGCTGGAGAACGCGCTGATGGGGCACCCGCAGGTCGCCGAGGCCGCCGTGGTGGCGGTGCCGGACGACAAGTGGGGCGAGCGCCCGCTGGCCGCGGTGGTCCTGAAGGACGGCGCGGAGACCGGGTTCGGCGAGCTGCGCGAGTTCCTCGGGGCGGAGGGCGGTGTCGCCAGGTGGCAGCTGCCGGAGCGCTGGACGCGGGTCGCGGCGGTGCCGAAGACGAGCGTCGGCAAGTTCGACAAGAAGGTCATCCGCCGGCAGTACGCGGAGGGCGAGCTGGACGTGACCACCATCTGACGTCCCGGTACGCGGGCCCGCCTCCCGGTCCGCCTCCCGGCGCACGACGCGAATACACAACGGGAGAAGGGGCGCCCCGCGGCACGTGCCGCGGC
>NZ_JBHTVQ010000013.1:0-115496 GCF_042792855.1 Streptomyces sp. NPDC056600 | reverse complement strand
GGGCCCGTTCACCGCCGCCAACGAGACACCCTGCGCCAGGAGAGGCAGCACCTCCTCCTCCGTCGCCTCCACGGCCGTCATCGCACCCCCGGCCGGGGCCTGCTGCATCAACCGCCCCCGCGCCGCCACCAGCAGGGCGGCGTCAGGGAGTGACAGCACCCCGGCCACGTGCGCGGCCGTCACCTCACCGATCGAATGACCGGCCACGTAGGCCGGCTCCAGCCCCCAGTGCTCGGCGAGCCGGAACAACGCGGTCTCCAGCGCGAACAACGCCGGCTGCGTCCACCGCGTCTCGTCCAGCCCGCCGACGTCACCGAACACCACGTCACGCAACGGCTGTTCCAGATGCACGTCCACCGCCGCGCACACCTCGTCGAACGCCGCGGCGAACACCGGCTCCGCCGCGTACAGCTCACGCCCCATCCCGGCGTACTGACTCCCCTGCCCGGTGAACACGAACGCCGGCCGCACCGGACCGGTAGCGGTGCCGAGCCGCACCGCCGGGTGCTCCACTCCGTCGGCGATCGCCCGCAAGCCCTGCACCGCCTCGGCCCGCGCGTCCGGGCCGTCGACGACCACGGCCGCGCGCTGTTCGAGGGCCGCGCGGCCGTGGGCCAACGCGCTCGCTGTGGCCACCAGGCGGTCAGGACGCTTGGCGACGAACTCGGCCAGGCGAGCCGCCTGTTGACGCAACGCCTGGGGAGTTCGGGCCGAGAGGGGAAGGATCACGGGGCCGTAGTGGCCGTCGCCTGTCTCCACCGACGGCTCGGCCTGTTCAAGGATGACGTGGGCGTTGGTGCCGCTGATGCCGAAGGAGGAGACCGCCGCCCGACGCGGACGCTCCCGCTCCGGCCACTCCACCGCCTCCGTCACCAGCTCGACCGCACCCGCCGACCAGTCCACATGAGGCGACGGCGCGTCCACGTGCAGCGTCCCCGGCACCACCCCATGACGCATCGCCTCGACCATCTTGATGACCCCGCCGACACCGGCAGCAGCCTGCGCATGCCCGATGTTCGACTTCAACGACCCCAACAACAGCGGCCGTTCGACCTCACGCCCCTGCCCGTACACCGAGATCAACGCCTGCGCCTCGATCGGATCACCGAGGCGGGTGCCGGTCCCGTGCGCCTCGACGGCGTCGACGTCGGCCGGGGTGAGGTGCGCGTTGGCGAGGGCCTGGCGGATGACGCGTTCCTGGGCGGGGCCGTTGGGCGCGGTCAGCCCGTTGCTGGCGCCGTCCTGGTTCACCGCCGAGCCGCGCAGCACCGCCAGCACCTCGTGACCGTTGCGGCGGGCGTCGGACAGCCGCTCCACGAGCAGCAGGCCGGCACCTTCGCTCCAGCCGGTCCCGTCCGCCCCCGCGGCGAACGACTTGCACCGCCCGTCCGGCGCCAGACCCCGCTGCCGGCTGAACTCCACGAACGTCGCCGGACTGGCCATCACGGTGACCCCACCGGCCAGCGCCAGGTCGCACTCACCACTGTGCAACGCCTGCGCCGCCAGGTGCAACGCCACCAACGACGACGAGCACGCGGTGTCCACCGTCACCGCCGGCCCCTCCAGACCGAACGTGTACGCCACCCGGCCGGAGACCACGCTCGACGTGTTGCCGGTCAGCAGGTAGCCCTCCAGCTCCCTGGGGATGCCTGCCGGTCCGGTGACGTAGTCGTGGTACATCGCGCCGGCGAAGACACCGGTCCTCGACCCGCGCAGGGAGCCGGGCGCGATGCCCGCCCGCTCGAAGGTCTCCCACGCCGTCTCCAGCAGCAGCCGCTGCTGCGGATCGGTCGCGAGCGCCTCACGGGGGCTCATCCCGAAGAAGTCCGCGTCGAAGTCGGCCGCGCCGTACAGGAAGCCCCCCTCACGGGAGTAGGAGGTACCGAGGGTCTCCGGGTCCGGGTCGTACAGGGCGGACAGGTCCCAGCCCCGGTCGGCGGGGAAGGGCCCGACGGCGTCCGTGCCCGAGGCGACGAGGTTCCACAGGTCCTCCGGGGAGGCCACGCCCCCCGGGTAGCGGCAGGCCATGCCGACGATCGCGATCGGGTCGTCGTCGGCGACCGGCACCGCGACGGCGGAGCCGGCTGCCCCGGCCGGGACAGGCGCGTCGCCGGGCAGGAGCGACAGCAGGAACGCGGTCAGTGCCTGCGGCGACGGATGGTCGAAGACGGCCGTGGCGGGCAGCCGCAGGCCGGTGCCGGCCACGAGCCGGTTCCGCAGCTCGACGCCGGTGAGCGAGTCGAAGCCGAGGTCGCGGAAGGCGCGGGCGCCGTCGATCGAGGCGGGAGTCGTGTGTCCCAGCACCGCGGCGGCCGCTTGCAGCACCACCTCCGCGACGGCGTTCTCCCGTTCGGGGCCGGGCAGCGCGGCCGTGCGCTCCACCCAGTTCGCCGCGGTCCCATGCACGGCGGCCCGCGGGAGCGGGGTGCGGACGAGTCCGCGCAACGGGGCGGGCAGAACGCCGCCCGCGGCGCGCTCACGCAACGCGGCGCTGTCGATGCGTACGGGCACCAGCGCACCGCCGGGGCCGGCGAGCGCCGCGTCCAGGAGCGCGAGGCCCTCGTCGGCGGTGAGCGGCTGGACGCCCGAACGAGCCCACCGTGCGCGTTCGGCGGCCGCGAGCTGTCCGGCCATGCCGTCGCCGGTGTCCCACAGGCCCCAGGCGAGGGACGTCGCGGGCAGTCCCCGCGCATGGCGGTGCTGGGCCAGGGCGTCCAGGAACGCGTTGGCCGCCGCGTAGTTCGCCTGACCGGCCGTGCCCAGGACCCCGGTGACCGAGGAGAACAGGACGAAGGCGTCGAGCTCCAGGTCCGCGGTCAGCTCGTGCAGCAGCAGCGCCGCGTCCGCCTTCGGCCGCAGCACCGCCTCCAGCCGGGCTTCGGTGAGCGCTTCGACCGTGCCGTCGTCGAGGACGCCGGCCAGATGGAACACGGCGCCGAGCGGCCGGTGCGACGGGATGGCGGCGAGGATCCCGGCGAGCGCCGCACGGTCCGTCGTGTCACAGGCCGCGATCTCCACGGTGGCGCCCACCTCGGACAACTCGGCGGCCAGCTCCCGCGCTCCCGGGGCGGCGTCGCCGCGTCGGCTGAGCAGCAGCAGATGCCGGGCGCCGTGCCGGGTCACGAGGCGCCGTGCCAGCGGACGCCCCAGTCCGCCGGTCCCGCCGGTCACCAGCACGGTGCGCCCGGCGAAGTTCGGTGCACCGCCGCCCTCTGCCGGTGCGCTGCCGCCTGTGCCCGCCCGCACCAGGCGCGGTGCCAGCAGGGCCCCGTCGTCACCGACGGCGAGCTGCGGCTCCTGCCGGGCTGCCGTGGCCAGGGCGGCCACCACGCCGGGGTCCGCGGTCGCGGTGCCCGGGGGCAGATCGGCGAGGAGGAAGCGTCCGGGATGCTCGGACTGCGCCGAGCGCACCAGGCCCCACACCGCGGCGGCCCAGGGGTCGGCTCCGCGCGCTCCGCGGGTCAGGAACAGCAGGCGGGCCTCGGCGAACCGCTCGTCGGCGATCCAGGCGCGCACGGCCTCGAACGCCCGTCCGACGGCTTCACGCCCCGCGGGCAGCCGCAGCGCCACCACCCCGGCCACGGGGTCCTCGCCGGGCAGTGCGCCGAGCGCGTCCACGGACGTGACGCCGCTCGTGTCGGCGGCCCCTCCCTCCCCGGCGGCCGGGTGCACGACCGGAACCCAGTCGACGCGGTACGACTCGGGCGGCCGTACGGCACCGGTGGCGGGCTGTGCGTCGGCGGGCCGCAGCGCCAGCTCCTCGGCCGACAGGACGGTGCGGCCGGCGGGGTCGACGGCGGTCAGCCGGCGCCCGGACCAGTGCGCGCGCAGGGTCGTGGCGCCGGTGGCGTGCAGCTCGACGCCTGTCCAGGAGAACGGCAGCTCGGGCCGGTCACCCGGTGCCTCCGGGCGGCCGACCAGCGGGTGCAGGGCGGCGTCGAGCAGGGCGGGGTGCACGCCGAAGCCGACGGCCGCCTCAGGACCGCTGTCCGGGAGCACCAGCTCGGCGTACAGGTCCTCTCCGCGACGCCAGGCCGCCCGCACGCAGCGGAACGCCGGCCCGTACACCAGGCCGAGGACGTCGAGGCGGTCGTAGAGGGCGTCGACGTCCACCGGCTCCGCGTGGGCCGGCGGCCAAGCGGCGGGGACCACGGGCGTGTCGTCGCCAGTGGTGCGGGAGACGGACAGCAGCCCGGTCGCGTGCCGGGTCCAGGACCCGCCCTCGGCGGGGCGGGAGTGCACGGCCAGTCCGCGTGTCCCGTGCGCGTCGACGGCCGCGACGCTCAGCTGAACCTGTACGGCGCCCTGGCCGGCTTCCGGCAGCACCAGCGGGGCCTGGAGGGTGAGTTCCTCCAGGCGGGGCGTCTCGGCGCGCTCACCGGCGGCCAGCGCGAGATCGACGAAGGCCGTGGCGGGCAGCAGGATGCGGTCCAGCACCCGGTGGTCGGCGAGCCAGGGCTGTGCGTCCACGCTCAGCTGACCGGTCAGCAGCAGGCTCCCGTCGTCGGCGCGCTGCACGGAGGCGCCCAGCAGGGGGTGCCCGGAAGACTCCAGTCCCAGTTCCTCGGTGCGCGGGGCGGGAGCCGGGGGCAGCATCCAGTACCGCTGGTGCTGGAAGGCGTAGGTCGGCAGGTCCTCGGTCGGCGCGCGCTGCGGCAGCAGGGCCGCCCAGTCCAGTGCCACGCCCCTCGCCCACGCGGTGGCCAGCGCGGTGTGCAGGGTGCGCCGCTCGTCGCGTCCCTTGCGCAGGAGGGGCAGGGCGTCGGGGGTCAGGGCGCTCAACACCGCGTCGGGCCCGAGCTCCACCACCCACGTGACGCCTCGGTCCTCGAGGGTCCGGACGGCGTGGTGGTAGCGGACGGTGTCGCGGATCTGGCGGGTCCAGTAGTCCGGCGAGGCCAGCTCCTCCGCCGTCGCCGGCTCCCCCGTGAGGGTGGAGACGAGCGGGATGCGGGGAGCCCGGAAGGTCAGCCCGGCAGCGACTTCACGGAACTCCTCCAGCACCGGCTCCATGTGCGCCGAGTGGAACGCATGGCTGACCGTCAGGCGTCGTGTCCGCCGCCCCAGCTCCGCGAAGTGCCGCGCCACACGCTCGACTTCGGCCTCGTCGCCCGAGACGACCACCGACCGGGGCCCGTTCACCGCCGCCAACGAGACACCCTGCGCCAGGAGAGGCAGCACCTCCTCCTCCGTCGCCTCCACGGCCGTCATCGCACCCCCGGCCGAGGCCTGCTGCATCAACCGCCCCCGCGCCGCCACCAACGACGCCGCATCCGTGAGCGACAGCACCCCGGCCACATGCGCGGCCGTCACCTCACCGATCGAATGACCGGCCAGGCAGTCCGGCTCCAGCCCGTAGTGCGCGACCAGCCGGAACAACGCGGTCTCCAGCGCGAACAACGCCGGCTGTGTCCACCGCGTCTCGTCCAGCCCGCCGACGTCACCGAACACCACGTCACGCAACGGCCGTTCCAGATGCACGTCCAAGGCCGCGCACACCTCGTCGAACGCCGCGGCGAACACCGGCTCCGCCGCGTACAGCTCACGCCCCATCCCGGCGTACTGACTCCCCTGTCCGGTGAAGACGAACGCCGACCGCACCGGACTCGTGGCACGACCCCGCACCAGGTCAGCGGCCTCGGTGCCGGAGGCGAGCGCCGCGAGCGCCGGGAGGGCGCGGTCCCGGTCGTCCGCCATGACGACGGCCCGGTGCTCCAGGTGGGCGCGTCCCGTCGTCAGTGCGACGGCGGCCGAGGCCAGGTCGGCGCCCGGGCGGGTTTCGAGGTAGGCCTTCAGGCGGGCGGCCTGGCCCCGCAGTGCCTCCGGCGTGTGCGCCGACAGGACCAGCGGCAGGGCCCCCGGGCACACACCGTCCCGCTCCGGTCCTTCGGTGACGGGGTGGGAGTCCTCCGGCGCCTGTTCGAGGATGACGTGGGCGTTGGTGCCGCTGATGCCGAAGGAGGAGACCGCCGCCCGACGCGGACGCTCCCGCTCCGGCCACCCCACCGCCTCCGTCACCAGCTCGACCGCACCCGCCGACCAGTCCACATGAGGCGACGGCGCGTCCACGTGCAGCGTCCCCGGCACCACCCCATGACGCATCGCCTCGACCATCTTGATGACCCCGCCGACACCGGCAGCAGCCTGCGCATGCCCGATGTTCGATTTCAACGACCCCAACAACAGCGGCCGTTCGACCTCACGCCCCTGCCCGTACACCGAGATCAACGCCTGCGCCTCGATCGGATCACCCAGCCGGGTACCGGTCCCGTGGGCCTCCATCACGTCGATCTCCCCGGGCGCGCACCCGGCTGCCGCCAGAGCCTGCCGGACGACGCGTTCCTGGGCGGGGCCGCTGGGGGCGGTCAGCCCGTTGCTGGCGCCGTCCTGGTTCACCGCGGAACCGCGTACCACCGCGAGGACGCGGTGACCGTTGCGGCGGGCGTCGGACAGCCGCTCCACCAGCAGCAGACCCACGCCCTCCGACCAGGCGGTGCCGTCGGCGGCCTGCGCGAACGGCTTGCACCGCCCGTCCGGCGCCAGACCCCGCTGCCGGCTGAACTCCACGAACATGCCGGGCGTCGGCATCACGGTGACTCCGCCGGCCAGGGCCAGTTCACACTCCCCCTGCCGCAGGGCCTGGACCGCGAGGTGCAGGGCGACCAGCGAGGACGAGCACGCGGTGTCCACCGTGACGGCGGGGCCCTGCAGTCCGAAGGTGTACGCGAGGCGGCCCGAGGCGACGCTCATGGTGCTGCCGGTCAGCAGGTGACCGTCGTGCCCGTCGGCGGCTTCGTGAAGGCGCGGTCCGTAGTCCTGGCCCGTCGCGCCGACGAACACTCCGGATCCGGTGCCGCGCAGCGCCTCGGGAGCGATACCGGCCCGCTCGAAGGTCTCCCACGCCGTCTCCAGCAGCAGCCGCTGCTGCGGGTCCATCGCCTCGGCCTCGCGCGGGCTGATGCCGAACAGCGCCGGGTCGAAGTCACCGGCCGCGTCCAGGAATCCGCCGTGCCGCACGTAGGTGGTCCCGGGCGTGGCCGGGTCGGGGTCGTGGAGCGCGGACAGGTCCCAGCCCCGGTCGACGGGGAACGGGCCGATGGCGTCGGCGCCGGAGCTGACGAGCTCCCACAGGTCCTCCGGGGAGGCGACGCCTCCCGGGTAGCGGCAGGCCATGCCGATGATCGCGACCGGCTCGTCGGAGACCACGCGGGACACCGGTGCCGTCGCCTCGTCCGCAGGGTGACCGAGCAGGCCGTGCAGCAGCTCCACCACGGCGTCGGGCGTGGGGTGGTTGTAGACGAGCCCGGCAGGAAGGGTCAGCCCGGTGGCGGCGGCCAGCCGGTCCCGCAGGTCGACACCGGACAGCGAGTCGAAGCCCAGTTCCTTGAAGCTGCGTCCGGGGTCCACGGCGTCGGCGGTGACGTGCCCGAGGACGATCGACGCGTGCGTGCGGACGAGTTCCAGCAGCTCGGGGCGTGACAAGGGCCGGGGCGCCTCGGTCCGGGAAGCCGTGCCCGCCTCGCCCCCGGCCACGGGCTCGGTGCCCGGCAGGGCGTGCGGGTCCGCGTCGGCCACCGCCAGGGGCGGCCGGTGATGAGGCTCCCCCGCGATCCAGTGGCGCTCCCGCTGGAACGCGTACGTGGGCAGCGGCACGGCACGACCGCCGCGCGCCGCGAGCGCCGGCTCCCAGCCGACGGTGGCGCCTTCGACGTACGCCCCGGCCAGCGCGGTCAGCAGGGCGAACCGTTCGGGTCGGCCGCGACGCAGCCCGGGAAGCAGGACGTGCTCCTCCGCCCGCAGGGATGCGCGGCCCATGCCGGTGAGGACGGCATCCGGGCCGAGTTCGAGGAAGACGGTGCGGCCGTCGCGCCCGATCGTCCGTGCGGCGTCGTGGAAGCGGACGGTGTCGCGGATCTGGCGGGTCCAGTAGTCCGGCGAGGCCAGCTCCTCCGCCGTCGCCGGCTCCCCCGTGAGGGTGGAGACGAGCGGGATGCGGGGAGCCCGGAAGGTCAGCCCGGCAGCGACTTCACGGAACTCCTCCAGCACCGGCTCCATGTGCGCCGAGTGGAACGCATGGCTCACGGCCAGGCGCCGCGTCCGCCGTCCCAGCTCTGCGAAGTGGCCTGCCACGCGCTCGACTTCGGCCTCGTCACCGGAGACGACCACCGATTGGGGCCCGTTCACCGCCGCCAACGAGACACCCTGCGCCAGGAGAGGCAGCACCTCCTCCTCCGTCGCCTCCACGGCCGTCATCGCACCCCCGGCCGAGGCCTGCTGCATCAACCGCCCCCGCGCCGCCACCAACGACGCCGCATCCGTGAGCGACAGCACCCCGGCCACATGCGCGGCCGTCACCTCACCGATCGAATGACCGGCCAGGCAGTCCGGCTCCAGCCCGTAGTGCACGGCCAGCCGGAACAACGCGGTCTCCAGCGCGAACAACGCCGGCTGCGTCCACCGCGTCTCGTCCAGCCCGCCGACGTCACCGAACACCACGTCACGCAACGGCCGTTCGAGATGCACGTCCACCGCCGCGCACACCTCGTCGAACGCCGCGGCGAACACCGGCTCCGCCGCGTACAGCTCACGCCCCATCCCGGCGTACTGACTCCCCTGCCCGGTGAACAGCACCGCGGCGCGGGCCGGTCGCTCGGCCCGGCCGCGGACCACCGACGGGTGTTCCTCACCCGCGGCCAGCGCCTGGACACCGCGCAGCAGTTCCTCGCGCCCCTCCCCGAGGACCACGGCGCGCTCGGCGAACCGCGTCCGGGTGGCCGCCAGCGCGAAGGCGGTGTCCTCGGGACGTGCCGTGGATCCCGGACCGTCCGCGTGCTCCGCCAGCTTCCCGGCCTGGGCTCGCAGTGCCGCCTCGTCCCGGGCGGTTACGAGCCAGGGCAGCGGACCCGCCGTGTGCGGCGCCGGGCGGTCGTCCGGCGTGTCCGGCGCGTCCGGCGCGAGCCCGGCGGCGGCCGTGTCGCCCACCACCACATGGCAGTTGGTACCGCCCATGCCGAACGAGCTGACGCCCGCGACCAGCGGCCGCCCGGCGTCCGGCCAGTCGCCGAGTGCGGTCTGCACGGCGAGACCGAGCTCGGCGAGCGGGATCCGCGGGTTCGGCGTACGGAAGTTGAGGCTCGCCGGCAGTCGGCGCCGGGAGACGGCCAGGGCCGTCTTGAGCAGGCCCACCAGACCGGCGGCGCCCTCCAGGTGGCCCACGTTGGTCTTGGCGGAGCCGACCCGCAGCGGGGAGCCGGCGGGCCGGCCGGCCCCGAGGGCTGCTCCCAGCGCGGCGGCCTCGACCGGGTCGCCCACCGGTGTGCCGGTGCCGTGGAGCTCGACGTATCCGACGGAGGCCGGGTCCGTGCCCGCCCGTCGGTGCGCCTCGCGGATCACGGCCTCCTGCGCCGCCCGGTCGGGCACCGTGAGGCCGCGGGAGGCGCCGTCGTTGTTGACCGCGCTGCCGAGGATCACGCAGTGCACCCGGTCGCCGTCCGCCCGCGCCCGGTCCAGCGGCTTGAGGACGACCGCGACACCGCCCTCGCCCCGTGCGTAGCCGTTGGCCCGCTCGTCGAAGGTGAAGCACCGCCCGTCGGGTGAGAGCGCGCCGAAGCGCGTGCTGTCCGCGCTGCTGTGCGGGGACAGCACGAGGTTGACGCCGCCGACGACCGCCAGGTCGGACTCACCCGAGCGCAGGCTCTCGCACGCCAGGTGCACCGCGACCAGGGACGACGACTGGGCCGAGTCGACGGTCAGGCTCGGCCCTCTCAGCCCGAGGACGTAGGAGAGCCGGTTGGCGAGGATGCCCCGGTGCAGGCCGGTGACCGAGTGACGGTCCGCGGCGTCCTCGCCCCGCCGGTGGTGGAGGGCGGCGTAGTCGTCCCATATCGCGGCGGCAAGGACGGCCGTCCGGCTGCCGGCGAGCGCCCCCGGGACGATGCCGGCCTCCTCCAGCGCCTCCCAGCCCAGCTCGAGCAGCAGACGCTGCTGCGGGTCCATGGCCGCCGCCTCGCGCGGGGAGATGCCGAAGAAGGCGGCGTCGAAGCGGTCCACCTCGTCGAGGAAGGCGCCCCGCGCGGGGGCCGTCGGGGACCAGCGGTCCGCGGGGGCCTTCCCGACGGCGTCCTCGCCCCTGCTGAGGAGTGCCCAGAAGGAGTCGGGGTCCGGGGCCTTGGGGAGGCGGCAGGCGAGTCCGACGACGGCGATCGGCGCGGGGCGGTCGTTGCGCATGGTGTGTCACGTACTCCCTCGGTGAGGACTACCTGGCACGACCGAGCCTCGCGACGCCGCCTAACGGCGGTCTTGCGCGTCTCTAAACCGCCGTCGCCGCCGACGGCCCGGCATCGGGTCGCGGCGTCGGGCCGAACCGCCGCGTCGGATCGGGTCGCGGCGCTGTGTCGAGTCGCGATGCCGGATCGGGCCGCGGTGCCGGATCGGGTCGCGGCGCCGGCTCGGGTCGCGGTGCCGGGTTCAGGCCGCGCCGCAGGGCGTCCAGGTGCTCCAGCGCGATGCGCCGCTGCTCGTGGGGCGTCGAAGGTCCGCCGAAGGCGTGGTGGGCCCCGGGGAAGTTGTGCACCTCGACCGGGACGCCGGCGCGGGCGAGACGCAGCCCGTACTCCAGGCCCTCGTCGCGCAGCGGGTCCAGGCCCGCCGTGGAGAGGAAGGCCGGCGGCAGGCCGCTCAGGTCCTCGGCACGGGCCGGGGCCGCGTGCTCGGGGACGGGTCCGCTCCGCGGGCCCAGGTACAGAGACCAGCTCTCCTCGGCGAGGCGGCGGTTCCAGATCGGGGTGTCGGTGAACGCCGTCATGGAGCCGGTGGTGAGCCGGTCGTCGAGGACCGGGGTGCTCAGGTGCTGGAAGCACAGCGCCGGACCGCCGCGCTCGCGGGCGAGCAGGGTGAGGCCCGCGGCCAGGCACCCGCCGGAACTCGCTCCCGCGACGGCGAGCCGCGAGGGATCCGCGCCCAGTTCCCCCGGGTGCCCGGCGACCCATTCCAGGGCCGCCCAGCAGTCGTCGAGTCCCGCCGGGAAGGGGTGCTCGGGGGCGAGCCGGTAGGAGACGGCGACGACCACCGCGCGCGCCGCCAGCGCGGCCTGCGCCGCCCCCGTGTGGACGGAGTCCACGTTGCCCAGGCAGAAGCCGCCGCCGTGCACCCACAGCACGCTCGGCAACGCGTCGCCGATCCCGTCGGGCCGGTACACCCGCAGCAGGACCCGGGGCGCGCCGGGCGGCCCGGGCACGGTGACCTCCCGGACCGAGGCGCCCGGCACGGCGGGCAGGTCGCCGACGGGCAGCAGCGCTCCCCGGTGCTCCGCGACGGCCTCGGCGAGACTTCCGGTCACGGGCATCTCAGTCCTCCAGGGCGATCGCCTGGGAGGGACACAGCGCCACGACGTCCCGGAAGCGCCGTTCCTCGGCGGCGTCCGCCACCTGGGCGTCGAGCACGAGCACCGTCCCCTCGTCCGACTGGTCGAAACGGTCGGGGGCGGACAGGACGCACTGTCCCGCGCCCAGACACCGGTGGGTGTCGGCCGTGATCCGCATGGTCGTCAGTTCCTCTCAGCAGTGCTCACCATGTGACGGGCAGTTCCCAGACGCCCTGGACGCCGCCCGGTTCCTTCGCGGTCAGTCGTTCCGCCGGGACGGCGAGCCGCAGCCCGGGCAGCCGGCGGAAGAGCGTGGACAGGGCGATCTCCATCTCCGCCCGCGCGAGGTTCTGCCCGATGCACTGGTGCACCCCGTGGCCGAACGACACGTGGTGCCGGGCCCCGCGCGTCACGTCGAAGGACGCGGCGCCGGGGAAGGCCTCCTCGTCCCGGTTGGCCGTGGAGATGACCACGACCACGCCGTCGCCGGCGCGCACCCGGTGGCCGCCCAGTTCGGTGTCGGTGGTGGCGAAGCGGGCCACGCCGTCGGCGATCGCCATGTACCGCAGGAGTTCCTCCACCGCCGAGGGCAGCAGCGTGGCGTCCGAGCGCAGCGCGGCCAGCTGGTCCGGGTGCTCCAGCAGGGTCACCACGCCGAGCGCGATCGCGCTGGCCGTGGTCTCGTGACCGGCGACGAGCAGCAGCAGGGCGATGTCGACGAGGTCGCGCCGGGTCAGCGTCCCGGTGGTGAGCTGTTCCGCGATCAGCGTGTCGAGCAGGCCGTCGCCCGGGTCCCGCTGCTTGCGGCCGATCAGTCCGTCGAGGTAGGCGCTCAGCTGGGCGAAGGCGTCCGCGCTGTCCTCCAGCGAGGTCGTGCCCGTCACCACGCGCCGTGACTGCTGCTCGAAGAAGGCGTGGTCGGTGTAGGGAACGCCGAGCAGTTCGCAGATGACGACGGACGGCACCGGCAGCGCGAACTCCGGCACCAGGTCGACGACCGGTCCCTTCGCCTCGAGGGTGTCGATCAGCCCGTCGACGAGGCGCTGGATGCCGGGGCGCAGCGCCTGGACCTTCTTCACGGTGAACTGGGACAGCAGCATGCGCCGCTGCACCGTGTGTTCCGGCGGGTCCATGCCGATGAAGTTGCGCACCTTGCGTGCCGATTCGAAGCGCGGCGCGGTCGCGGGGTAGTGCGGGTGGACGCGGTCGGAGGAGAAGGTCGCCGCGTCCAGCAGCACCTGGCGGGCCTCGGCGTGGCCGCTGACGGCCCACACGCGGCGTCCGTCGTACAGCCGGACGGGCGTGACCGGCCCGTCCGCGACGTACCGCTCGTATCCCCGCGGCGGTTCGAAGGGGCAGCCGCGTGCCTGCGGGTAGGCGGGGACCTCGCGGTCGCCGGCCGGGGCGGTGGTGAGGTCGGTCATTCGCGGGCCTCCAGAGCGGTGGGGCGGGGGGCCGACGCCCCGGGGGCGGTCTCCGGGCTTCCGGTGGTCGCGGAGGTGGTGGCCGGGCTCGCGGAGGCCGTGGGCGTCGCGGAGACCGTCGCGGCCCCCGTCGGCGCTCCCGGGCGGCGCGGTGGCGCCCCGAACCTCCGCATGAGCGGCTCCTCCACCCAGCGGTACAGGGTGAGGGCCAGGGCCAGGCTGAGGAGCAGCGCGCCGAGCAGCGCCGCCGCGCCGGCCAGGGGCGGCAGGTCCTTGCCGGCGACCAGCCATCGGTGCGCGTAGGAGGTGACCAGCCCGTGCACCATGTAGAAGGCGAAGGAGAGTTCGCCGAGACGGACGAGGAGCCGGCCGCGTGCCGGTGACGCGTCACCGCGGTGGTCGGCCGTCGCCGCGGCGGCGACGAGCGGGGTGAGCCACAGGGCCGCGGTGCCGGCGACGCCGTACAGGTAGGGCACCAGGGAGTTGACGGCGTAGCCGCCGACGGCGATCGCGGCGGCCGGCAGCAGGCCGAGGCGCGGCCAAGAGCCGGTCTGCACCAGGCGGGCGGCGACCATGCCGAGGACGAACTCCAGCGCGCGCACGGGCGGGAAGAAGTAGACGAACCAGATCTGTCCGAAGGACAGGGTGCCGTCGGCGATGAACGGCAGCGGGACGCCGCCGATGCCGTACTGCGCGATCGCCGGTACCACCACGGTGAGGGCGCCGAGGACGCCGGCGAGCGCCCACAGCCGCCGCACGGGCACCCGGTTCAGCAGGCGCAGCAGCAGCGGGAAGCTCAGGTAGAAGAACAGTTCGACGGAGAGCGACCAGCTGACGGCGTTCATCGTGTTGGGCACCTGGATCTCGGGGATCCATGCCTGCACGAGGAACAGGTTGGCGAGGGTGCCCTTGGTGGTGAACGCGTCGGCGGCGATCAGCATGAGCACGGCGGCGATCAGGAACGTCACCAGGTGGTTGGGGTAGATCTTCACCAGCCGGCGCCGCCAGAAGGCGGCCTTGGTGTCCTCCGGCCGGGCCGACCAGGTCAGCACGAAGCCGCTGAGGACGAAGAAGAAGCTGACGCCGTAGAAGCCGGCGTTGGCGAAGACGTCGCCCAGGACGTCGCCGCCCGTCCCGGCGACGTAGGCGGTCTGCCAGGTGGTGTGGAAGGCGAAGACGAGCAGCGCGGCGACGAACCGCATCCCGGTGAGCGACGGCAGTCTCGACACCTGGGGGTGTCCTGGGGCGCCTGGCATGGAAGGTGACCTCCGGCTTGTCCGAAAACTGGCCCGCCGAGGCTCGCAGTCGCCGATTGGCCGGATCTAAAGCCGCTCTTGGGCGGCGCGGGCGCGCCGGGGCACGGCTTCCAGCAGGGCGCGGGTGCAGGCGTGCCGTGGTGCCGTGAAGACGTCCTCGACCGGGCCGGACTCGACCACCTGACCGTCCTTCATGACCATGACGCGGGCACAGATCTCGCGGACAACCGCCAGGTCGTGGGAGATGAAGAGCACCGCCAGGCCCAGCGAGGCCTGCAGCTCCCGCAGCAGGTCGAGCACCTGGGCCTGCACGGAGACGTCGAGCGCGGACACCGGCTCGTCGCAGACCAGCAGCCGGGGCCGCGGGGCGAGGGCCCGGGCGAGGGCGACGCGCTGCCGCTGGCCGCCGGACAGCGCGGCCGGCCTCCGGTCAAGGTGCTGTTCGCCCAGGCCGACCTGTTCGAGCAGCCGCACGGTGTGCCGGCGCCGTTCCTCGCGGGGCACACCGGCGACGGCCAGCGCCTCGCCGACCACGCGGGCGACGTCCCAGCGGGGATCGAACGCGCTCAGCGGGTCCTGGGGCACCAGCTGGAGCGTGCGCCGGCCGGCCCTCCGTCGTCCCTCGGGCACGCCGCTCCACGCGGCGCCGTCCAGACGTACCGTGCCCTCGTCGGGCTCGGTAAGGCCCAGTACCATCCTCGCCAGCGTCGACTTGCCGGAGCCGGATTCGCCGACCAGGCCGAGCGTCTCCCCCGGCCGCAGGGTGAAGGAGACGCCGTCGACGGCGGTGCGCCGGGCGCCGCGCGGCCCCTTGAACCGTTTCGTCAGGCCGGCGGCTTCGAGCAGCGGCGGCGCGTCGGGGGCGGGCGGGGCCTGGGGGCGGGGCCGGCTGCCGGGGACGGCGTCGAGCAGGGCCCTGGTGTACGGGTGCCGGGGGGCGTCCAGGACCTCACGGGTGGGTCCGTGTTCCACGATCCGGCCGGCCCGCATCACGGCCACGTCGTCGGCGAGCGCCTCGACCACGGCCAGGTCGTGGCTGATGAGCAGCAGGCCGGTGCCGGCCCGGGTGAGTTCGCCCAGCAGGTCGAGGACGCGGGCCTGCACGGCCGCGTCGAGCGCGGTGGTCGGTTCGTCGGCGATCAGCACGCCGGGTTCCGCCGCGAGCGCGGAGGCGATGAGCGCGCGCTGGCGCAGTCCGCCGGACAGCTGGTGGACGTATGCGCGGGCCCGCTCCCGCGGTTCGGGCACCCCGACCCGCTCAAGCAGTCCCACGACCCGCGTGGGGACGGCGCGGCGCGGCACGGTCCGGTGGGTGAGCAGGGGTTCGGCGATCTCCTTGCCGACCGGACGCAGCGGGTCGAGGGCGACGAGGGCGTCCTGGGCGACCAGGCCGATGCGCCGGCCGCGCACCGCGCGCCACTCGCGGGGCCCGAAGGCCGTCGCGTCCTGCCCGAACAGCCGCAGCCGCCGGGCGTCGACCTCGGCGGTGGGGCCGGCCAGCCCGAGCAGGGCGCGGGCGAGGGCGCTCTTGCCCGATCCGGACTCGCCGACCAGGGCGAGGCAGCGGCCCGCGGACAGGGTGAGGTGCGCCCCGCGGACGGCGTGCACCTGTCGGGGCCCGCTGCCGAAGCGGACGTCGAGGTCCGCCACGTCGATCAGCGTCGCGGGGGTGGTCTCCCGCGTGGTGAGGAGCGTCATGAGGCGGCACGCCGTTCCGTGCGGTCCTGGGCCCAGCGGCCCAGGACGGTGACCGTGAGGACGGTGGCGACGAGCATCAGTCCGGGAAACAGGGCGATCCACCAGGCCTGTTCGAGGAATCCTTGGCCCTCGGTGAGCATGGCGCCCCATTCCGGGGTGGGCGGCTGGGCGCCGAGGCCGAGGTAGCTCAGTGCGGCGCCGGTGGAGATGGACGCGCCGAGAGTGACGGTGGCGAGCACCAGCAGCGGGCCCAGGGTGTTCGGCAGGACGTGGCGCAGCACCACCAGCGGGCGCGGCACGCCGAGCGCGACCGCCGCCTCGACGTATCCGGAGCGGCGCACGACGAGCGCCTGGGTGCGGACGACCTGGGCGAGGCCGGGGGCGGTGCCGACCGCGACGGCGATGGTGGCGCCGGTGACGCCCTTGCCGGTGACGAGCATGACGAGCAGCGCCAGCAGCAGGCCGGGCAGCGCGAGCAGGGCGTCGGCCGTCCGCATGAGCAGTGCGTCGCCCAGCCGGCCCGACAGGGCGGCGGTCAGGCCCCAGACGACGGCGAGGGCGGCGCCCGCGCCGGTGGCGGCGGCTCCGATGGCCAGCGAGTGGCGGGTGCCGTGGACGACCCGGGAGAAGACGTCGCGTCCCAGCTGGTCGGTGCCGAACCAGTGGGCGGCGCCGGGACCCTGGAGCGTGTGCAGCGGGTCGGTGTCGGTGGCGCCGGCGGACGCGAACAGGTCCGGGACGAGGGCTGCGGTGAGGAACAGGGTGAGGACGAGGGCGCTGAGCAGGACCGTCGGCGGCGGCGCCGTGCGGTCGGCGCCCCGGCGGGCCTTGCGCGGGGCGCGGGGCGCGGGCGGCGTCGTCATGCGGCGGTCACCCCCGTGGCGGGCCGCAGCCGCGGGTCGACGGCCACCGCGAGCAGTTCCACCAGGGCGCTGACGGCGACGAACACCACGGCGGACAGGGTCACCACGCCCTGGACGAGCGGCAGGTCGCGGCCGCTGACGGCCTGGAGGGTGATCCGCCCGATGCCGGGGCGGGCGAAGACGTTCTCCACCACGACCGCCCCGCCCAGCAGGGTGCCGGTGAACCAGCCGGCGAGGGTGAGTGCGGGGAGCGCCGCGTGCCGCAGCGCGTGACGGGAGCGCACGGCGGACTCGGTGAGCCCGCGGGCCCGTGCGGTCAGCACGAACGGCCCGCGCAGCGCGTCGAGGAGTCCTTCGCGCATCACCTGGATCAGGACGGCGGCGATCGGCAACGCCAGCGTCAGGACCGGCAGGACGAGCGACCGGATGCTTCCCCCGTCGGACACCGGCAGCCAGCCGAGCCGGAACGAGAAGAACGTCAGCAGGACGATGCCGAGCCAGAACGACGGGGTGGAGACGAGGACCAGTTCCACCGCCGCGGACAGGCGGCGTGGCCAGCGGGCGCGGCCCGAGGTGGCCACGGTCACCGCGAGGGCGAGGACGGCGGCGACCAGCGTGGCGCCCACGGCGAGTTCCACGGTCGGCCGCAGCTGCTGGGCGAGCGCCTGCGCGACCGGCTGCTGCAGCTGGTAGGAGTCGCCCAGGTCGCCGCCGAGCAGCCGCCCGAGGTAGGCGAGGTACTGGACCGGCAGCGGGCGGTCCAGCCCGTAGTGGTGCCGGATCTCCTCCCGCTGCTCGGGCCCGACCAGGGCGTTGGAGCCGACCACGGCGTGGACGGGGTCGCCGGGGACCAGCTGGAGGACGAGGAAGGCGCAGGTGGCCGCACCCCACACCACCAGCAGCGCGGCGCCCAGCCGGGCGCCGACGCGGCGCAGGACGGTCATCGGCCGTCCTCCACCCAGGCGGGGTAGAACTCCGGCCAGGCGGAGCTGCTCATCCGCAGCCCGTGGACCCGGTCGGAGACGCCGACGGTGGACTGCTCGACGTAGGCCGGCACCACGACCGCCTGGTCGAGGGTGCGGTGCTGCACCTTGGCGTAGGCGGCGGCGCGCTTCTCGGGGTCCTGTGCGCGCTGGGCCTCGTCGAGCCACTTGTCGACCTGCGGGTCGTCGAGCCGGGAGAAGTTGTGGCCGCCGCCGGCCGAGGACTCCGTGGAGCGGAAGAAGTGGCTGAGGATGTCGCCGTCGGCGCGTGCCCAGGACATCTCGACGAGGTCGTAGCGGCCCTCGTCGAGGCGGGAGGAGACCTCGGTGGCGTCCGTGGAGGCGGCCAGGTCGAGCTTGATGCCGGCCTTCTTCAGGTCGCCCTGCACGGCCTGCGAGAAGACGCTCGGCTTGCCGTAGACGGGGGCGACGACGGTGAGGGTGCGGCCGTTCTTCGTCCGGTACCCCTGGGCGTTCCGGCCGGTCCAGCCCGCCTCGTCGAGGAGCCGGGCGGCGCGGTCGGGGTCGTAGGTGCGCTTCTTCTCCAGGGAGGCGTCGTAGCTGTGCGGGGTGGTCGGCGAGAGGGTGCTGTGGGCGCGGTCCGCGGTGCCCTGGAAGACGGAGTCGACCACGGTGTCCAGGTCGATGGCGTGGCGGAAGGCGCGGCGCACCCGGACGTCGGAGAAGAGCGCGCCCTCGGTGTTGAGGTAGAAGGCGTCGACGGCTCCCGGGACGGCCTGGGAGAGGATGTCGAGCCTCTTGTCGCGGCGCACGGTGGGGATCTGCTGGGCGGGCAGCGCGGCGGCCGCGTCGACCTGCCCGGAGGTGAGGGCGCCCACGCGGGTGGCGTCCTCGGTCATGAAGCGGATGGTGAAGGAGGACAGTCGGGCCGGGCCGCTGTGTCCGGCTCCTTCGGGCGCCCACGCGTAGTCGGGGTTGCGGACGTAGCCGCGCTGCTGGCCGCGCACGTACGACTTCGCCTTGAACGGTCCGGAGCCCACCGAGGCGGTGCCCGCGCACAGTTGGTCGGCGCCCTTCTTCAGGGCCTTCGGGGACTGGATGCCCAGGTAGGTGGTGCTGGCCGCCTGGAGGAAGGGCGCGTAGGGGCGACTGAAGCGGACCTCGACGGTCCGCTCGTCGCGCACGGTGGTCCCCTTGTAGGGGCCGAGGAGTCCGGCGGCGTACTGCGACTGGGTGGCCTTCGCGGTGATGTGGTCGAAGTTGGCCTTCACCGCCGCCGCGTCCAGCTCGGCGCCGTCGGTGAAGGTCACGCCCTCGCGCAGGGTGAACAGGTAGCTCCTGCCGCCGTCGCCGACGGTCCACTTCTCGGCCAGCCAGGGCTCCAGCTCGCCGTCGGGAGTCTGGTGCACCAGTGAATCGAAGACCGGGCGCTGTACGAAGGCGGTGACGTCCTGGGCGCTGGTGTGCGGGTCCCAGCAGTCGGGTTCCTGCTCGCCGGCGTACACGAGGGATCCCCCGGAGCGCGGGGCGCCCGCCGTCGCGGTGTCCGCGCCGCCGTCCGTGGAACAGGCCGTCACCGCGGCGAGCACGAAGGCGGACAGCAGGGCGGCTCTGTGGACGGGGCGGCGCGGTTGCATGAGAACTCCGGGAAGCCGGGGGTGCGGGACGGTATCCACTCTCGGCACGCCTCTAAAGCCGGCCTGAAGGCGACGTGGGGCGCGTCCCGGTGGCCGGGACGCGCCCTCTCGGAAGCCGTGGGGTCACCGTCGGGCCGAGGCGTCCTGGGCGGTGGCCGCGGGGACGTCCGCGGCGGCCTCGGCGAGCAGTTCGAAGGAGCGCAGGCGTTCGTCCTGCCCGTGCACGACGGTCAGCGCCATCACCTCGTCGGCGCCGGTGCGTCGCACCAGCGCCGCCAGCCCGGTGCGCACGGTGTGCGGGGAGCCGATCAGCTGGGGCGCCACCAGATCGTCCAGGAACCGCAGTTCGCCGGGGCTCCAGGGGTGATCGGCCGCGGCCCGCGGGGTGGGGAACGCGTCGAAGCGGGGCCGGGTGCGCATCTGTATCTTGCCGAGCAGGTACGGCGCGGCCGCGGCCCGGGCGGCTTCGTCGCTGTCGGCGACGGTGGTCAGGACGGAGATCAGGGTGCGGGGCCGGTCGAGGTACGGCGAGGGCCGGAACGCCTCCCGGTAGCGGGCGAGGGCCGCGGCGGAGGCGTGCGGGGCGATCTGGTGCGCGAAGGCGTACGGCAGGCCGAGCTGGGCCGCGGCCTCGGCGCTGGCCGGGCTGGAGCCGAGCATCCACAGCTGGGGCCGTCCGTCCGCGGCGGGGACGGCGACGATGCCGTCGGCGGGGTCGGCGGGGGCGAAGTAGCCGTCGAGTTCCTCGATCTGGGCGAGGAAGTCCTCGCCGTGCGAGGAGCGGCGCAGTGCCCGCGCGGTGAACGGGTCGGTTCCGGGGGCGCGTCCCAGGCCCAGGTCGACGCGTCCGGGGTGGAGTGCCTCCAGGGTGCCGAACTGCTCGGCCACCACCAGCGGGGCGTGGTTGGGCAGCAGGACGCCACCGGAACCGACGCGCAGGGTGCTGGTGGCGGCGGCGAGCCGGCCCGCCAGGATGCCGGGGGCGGAGGTGGCGAGGCTGGGCGTGTTGTGGTGTTCGGCGACCCAGAAGCGCAGGTAGCCCAGTGCCTCCACGCGTGGGGCCAGCGTCACGGTGTCACGCAGCGCGGCGGTGGCGGAGCCGTCCTCGAAGACGGGCACCACGTCGAGGACGGACAGGGGTATGCCGAGGGCAGTGGTCATGGCCGGTCCTTGGGAGGGAGTCGGAGGAAGGGAGGGGTGCGCGCCGTCGCCGGGGAGGGCGGACGACGCGCACCCCGCGAGTGGCGCTCACCCCGCGAGTGGCGCTCACCCGGGGAGGGGCGCGCGCCCAGGAGCCGTGCTCGCTCCGGGAGCGGTGCCCGCCCCGGGAGCGGCGCTCGCCCCGGGGCGGTCCGAGCGGTCCGGCACGCTGCCCCCGGACAGGCGGGGCGCCGCCGGGTCGGACGCCGCCGGGTCAGGCGGGGTCGGGTCAGGCGGGGTCGGCGACGGATCCGGCCGGTGCGGACTCCTCCGCGGCGGGCTCGGGCGCGGGGGCGGGCCGGCCGGGGAGCAGCAGGCCGGCCGCGAACACGACGACCGCCGCCGCGACCGGCCACCAGAACGCGTCGGCGAACGAGTCGGCCGTCGGTGTGTGGTGCGCGCCGCCGCCCTGGAGGATGAGGGCCACGACGGCGATGCCGAGCGAGGCGCCGATCTGGTTGAGGATGAAGACCGCGCCGGTGGCGCCGGCCACCGCGTCGCCCGGCACGGTGCGGTACACCGAGCCCATGGTGGGCGCGCCGACCAGGCCCATGCCGAAGCCCGCGGCGAGCTGGGCGGCGGTGAGCGCGATCTGCGAGGTTCCCGCGTCGGCCTGGGTGAAGACGAGCGCTCCGGCCCCGATCAGCGCGGCGCCGGCCGGGACGAGCCGCCGGGCGCCGTACTTGTCGGCCAGGTTTCCCGCGACGGGCATGCCGATCAGGGTGCCCAGGCCGAGCGGCGCGAGCAGCAGGCCCGAGCGCAGCACGCTGTGGTCGTGGACCTGCTGGTAGTACAGCGGCAGCAGGAACAGCAGGGCGAACAGGCCGCCGCCGAGCAGGAACATGGTGGTCACGCTCGCCGAGAAGCCCTTGCTCGCGAAGAGCCGGAGGTCCAGCAGCGGGGTGCCCCGGGTGCGCAGCGCGTGGACTCCGTAGGCGAGGAACAGCACGACGCCGACCGCGAGTCCGGCGATCACCCGGGTGCTGCCGAAGCCGTGCGCGCCTGCCTGGGACAGGGCGTACACGAGGGCGGCGAAGCCGGGCGGCAGCAGGAACACGCCGACGAAGTCCAGCGGGGCGGAGGCGTCGCCGCGCGGCGGGTCGGCGGGCAGGACGCGCAGCGCGAGGACGATCGCCGCGAGCGCGAAGGGGATGTTGACCAGGAACATCCACTCCCAGGAGAGGTTGTCCAGGAGCAGTCCGCCGATGATCGGGCCGACGACCGGGCCGAGGGTGATCGGCACCGAGATCAGGCCCATCACCCGCCCCATGCGCTCGGGCCCTGCGGCCGTGGCCACCACCGTCATCATGATCGGGTCGACCATTCCGCCGCCGAAGCCCTGCACGATCCGGAAGGCGATCAGGGACTCCGCGTTCCAGGCGAAGGCGCAGAGCACGGAGCCGGCGAGGAAGACGCTCAGGCCCAGCAGCCACATCCGCTTGGCGCCGAAGCGCACCACGGCCCAGCCGGCGAGCGGGATGGCCAGGGCGACGGCCAGCAGGTAGCCGGTGGTGACCCATTCGATGGTGGCCAGTGAGGCCTGGAACTCGCCGCCCAGGGTGCTGATGCCGACGTTGACGATCGTCGCGTCCAGGTAGGACATCATCCCGCCGAGCACCATGACGCCGACGACGGTGAGCAGGGCGCGGTCGAGCCGCGCGGGCCCGGCTTCCGCGTTCGTTACAGACACGGCAACTCCTTTGAACCGACTTCACCATCGAATTTAACTGGGTAGTTCAATTTCATGGCTGGGACGGTAGCATGGCGTCATGAGCGTTGGCGAGGCCCCCAAAACCCCGAAGACCCGTTCGGCTCCGGCGGAGCGCGGTCGCATGGACAAGCGGCGCGCGATCGTGGAGGCGGCCCTGCGGGTCTTCTCGCAGGTCGGTTACACCCAGGCGAGCCTCGACATGATCGCCACCGAGGCGGGGGTGGCGAAGCCCACGATCTACAACCACCTGGGGTCCAAGGAGAACCTGTTCCGGCACGTGATGACGGAGACCGCCGCCCGGTCGAACGCCAAGACGCTGCAGGTCCTCGAGTCCTTCCCGAACGACCCCGACCGGCTGCGGCCCGGGCTGCGCGAGGTGGCCCACAAGCTCGTCGACTGCTACTGCGACGAGCAGTCCGAGGCGGTGCGCCGGCTGCTGTACGCCGAGGCGGTCCGCTTCCCCGACCTCTTCGACGAGGTGCGGGCCAGCGGCCCGGACCAGTTCACCGACGCCCTCGCCGGACGTCTCGCCCGGCTCGCCAACGCCGGGCACCTGCGGGTGGAGGACCCCGAGCGGGCCGCCAACCAGTTCATCGCCCTGGTCTACGACGGGCTGCCCGAACTGAGCGCGCTGGGCACCCGCCCCCTGGACCCCGAGCAGGTGGAGAAGATCGTCTCCGCCGGCGTGGACACCTTCCTGCGCGCCTTCGGCGCCCCGGGCCCGACGACGCCCTCCGCCTCCGGCTGAGCGGGCGCGCACGGCGGGTCAGCCGCCGATGCGTTCGAAGGCGCCGCGGAAGAACAGCAGGGGCTCGCCGTCGTGCGGGGCGTCCAGGGCGCCGACGCGGGCCACCACGATGGTGTGGTCGCCCGCCGGGTGCTCCGCCTCCACCGTGCACTCCAGCCAGGCCAGCGCGCCGTCGAGGAGGGGCGCGCCGCCCGGCGACGCCTGCCACGGCAGCCCGGTGAACTTGTCACCGCCGGGCGTCGCGAGCCGCGTCGCCGCCTCCCGCTGCCCGGCGCCCAGAATGCTGACGGCCAGCAGCCCCGCGGCCCTGATGTGCGGCCAGCTGGTGCTGGTGTGCGCGACGCAGAAGGACACCAGCGGCGGCTCCAGCGACACCGAGCAGAAGGAGTTGGCCGCCAGCGCCGCACGGCGGCCGGTGCCCGGGTTCCGGCCCGCCACCGCCACGACGCCGGTGGCGAACCGCCCGAGCACGTTGCGCAGACACCGCGGGCCTCCCTCCAGCTCGAGCATCCCGCTCATCCCCGTCCCCCGCCGTACCGCAGCCGGGCGAACTCGCGGGTGAGCGCCAGACGCTGCTCGGCGTGACCGCCGCGCATCCGCAGTACCGACAGCAGCGTCCACAGCCGGGTCTGCGCGAAGAAGCGCGGCGAGCCGTGCACGTCGTCGTGGTCCAGCAGCCGCACCCGCGGCACCCGCGAGCGCAGCAGCTCCGCGTCCCCGGGCGGGACGATCTCGTCCCGCAGGCTGGTGACGTGGGCGACGGGGACGCGCAGCTCGCCCAGCTCCCGCGGGGACAGCGCCCAGTCCTTGATCACGCCGTACACCTCGTCCGGCCGGGTGCCCGTCAGGTGGGCCAGCGTGTCCGTCGTCACCCGGGGCACGGTGCGCTGCCAGTCGGCGTCGGTGAAGAAGGCGTGCACCGGCATCCCGGCGCCCACCACACCCCGGATCCGTGTGTCGTGCAGGGCGGCCCGCAACGCCAGGTGGCCGCTGAAGCTGAGCGCGAGCGCGTAGGTGCGCGAGACCTCGGCGCGCCCGCCGACCGCGTCGAGCAACGCTCGATACATGCGCCAGCTGTCCGCCCGGTAGGGCAGGGTGTTCTCCCCCACCCCCGGCATCTCGGTCACCACCCCGGCGAAGCCGAGGGCGCCGAGCTGGAGCAGCACCGGCGCCCACTGTTCCTTGACGGACACGATGCCGCCGGTCATGACCAGCAGCGGCTTGGGATCGGCCGCGTCCAGTCCGGCGGTCCAACAGCGGACGCGGCCCTCGGGGAGTTCGACGTCGAGCCGTTCGATCGCCGGGAACCCGCTTCGCCAGGCGTCGAAGGCGGCCACGCACCGGTCGAGCGCCGCGCGCCGGGCCGGTCCGTCCACGAAGGGGAAGCGCGCCATGTTGTGGTGCACGCTCGCCTCGAGGAGCTTGCCCTCCGCCTCCAGCCGCGCCGCCTGCGCGGACCACTCCCCCGTCCACGACCCGGGCGTGCCGGCGCCGTCGTCGCGGATCCGGGCCAGCAGGGGGTCGTAGTGGGTGGCGGGCAGTCCCTGCGAACGGGTGTGCGCCACCACGAAGTTCTTCAGTTCGGCGATGTCGTTCATACGCCCTCCAGCGCCTCCTTCACCTCGGTCAGCACGTCCGCCGCCTCGGCCCCGTCGATGACCCGGTGGTCGAAGGACAGGCTCAGCCGCATCACGGGGGCCACCGCGACGCCGCCCTCCCGCACCACCGGGCGGTCCAGGACCCGGCCCACCCCGAACGTCGTGGTGGTGCCGCCCACCGAATGGAAGGCGTCCACGGCGCGGTGCCCCAGCGAGGTCACCGCGAAGGTGCCCGTCACGTGGGGGCGCAGCGTCAGCGAGTCGGCGGCCTGCCGGAACTGCTTGCGGGCCTCCGCCCAGGGCAGCCGGTGCAGCCGCCGGATCCCCTCGAACTCGGGCAGCCGCTCGGGGTCGCCCCGCCGCACCCGGTCCAGGTGGTCCTGGATCTCGCCGAGACCGCACTCGTGCACGCGGGGCACCACGGCGCCGAGCACCACCCGCCGGCCCTCCAGGGTGCTGTCCAGGGCCACCTTGCCGTTGACGAAGGGGTAGCGGGCGACGCGCGGCCTGCGGGGCCCGCCGCGGACGGCGGCGTTCGCATCCGGATGCCGGGCCAGGACCCGGCCGGCGGCGTGCAGCACGTAGGACACGGTGCTGTACCTGCGGCCCTCGTCCCGTGCGGCCGCCGCGCGGTGGGCGAGGACACCGGTCATGTCCACCTCGGTGTCGAGGAAGACGGGCGAGAAGTCGCGGATCACCTCCAGGAAGAACAGCGTGTGGCGCCGCTGCCGGGGCGGCGCCTCCTCCCGGATCTCGGGGGCCGGTCCGGTCACGGCGCCACCGCCAGCCGGTACACGGCCTCCAGGCTGGGCGCCTCCAGGACGTCGGCCAGCGACAGCGGCCGCCCGGTCTCCCGCTCCAGGAGGGTGCACAAGGTCAGCAGGTGCACGGAGTCCCAGGCCGCCACGGCGTCCAGGGGCCGGCCGAGGTCCTCGGCCGTCACGGGCAGGGCGAGTTCGTCGCGCAGCAGGTCGACGTAGTCCTCGACGGTCTTCACGGAGTGTCCCCTTCGCCGGGTGCGCGGCCGAACCGCGCGGTGAGACGGATGTGTGCCGCGGGCTCGGGCAGCTCGGCCAGGTCGTGGCGGAAGACGGTCTCCTCCTCCGTGACCGTGGTGGCCGTGAACCCGCCACGCGGGAGGAAGTCGGCGACCTTGCCGTTCTTCGGGGTGCGGCGGTAGGCGGCGCGTACCTCCCGCAGCCCGCTGTCGCGGGCGTGCCGCAGCGCCGCGTGCAGCACCGTCTGTTCGATGCCGCGGGAGAAGACCCGGCAGCTGAGCAGGAAGTTGTCGACGGTCAGCGCCTCGCCGTCCTGCCGCAGCAGCACGGCGCCGACCAGGCCGTGGTCGCCGAAGCGGTCGGCCGCGCGCACGCCGAGCACCAGGGCCGCCGGGTCGGCGGCCAGGGCGCGCACGTCGGCGGGCTGGAGCCGCCGGGTGGTGAGGTTGAACTGGTTGGTGCGCAGGGTGATCTGGGAGATCCTGGCGTACTCCTCGGGTGCGGCCGGAGCCAGGGCCACCGTGGTGTCCAGCTCTCGCAGGTAGCCGTCCAGGGAGTCGAAGGTGTGCAGGAAGTCCTGCCGGTCGCGCTCCTCGCGGTAGCGGGCGGGCCGCACCAGGTCCTCGTCGGTCAGCTCCCGGGCGGTGAACCAGCCGTCCTCCAGCAGCCTTTCCGGGTGCAGGGCCGGCTCTTCGCCGACCGCCACCACCGCGACGCCCGGCAGCTCCCGCCGTACCAGGCCCCGTTCGAAGGAACTGTCGTCGACGAAGACGAAACTGTCGACGCCCAGGTTCAGTTCGGCGGCCAGTTCGGCGAGGTTCTCGTGCTTGGGACGCCAGTTGGCCCTGATCCGCACGAAGTCCTCCTCGCGCAGGGCGAGTCCGGGGTGTTCGCGCAGCGTCTTCTCCACCGGCTCGAGGTCGTTCTTGCTGACCGCGGTGACCAGGACGCCCTGCGCGGCCAGCTGCCGCACCACCAGCTGGAAGCGCCGGAAGGCCTCTCCCCGGTAGCCGCCGTCGGTCTCGATGCCGTCGGGGCCGACCTCGCCGAGGACGCCTCCCCAGACCGTGTTGTCCAGGTCGAGGGCGAGCACCTTCTTCGCGCCGCCCGTGGACAGGCGTGCCAGGTGGCCCACCTCGCGGGCGTAGCGGGCGAGCACCCCGTCGGAGAGGTGGGCGCGCGCGTAGACGCTCTGCCGCACGTCCCTGACGGCCACTCCCTGGGCGAGCAGGGGCTGCAGGTCGAGGACCACCACGTGCGGATGACGGTCGGACAGCTCCAGCAGCCGCGCCTCGGCCCGCCGCCACAGCGCGCCCAGGCGTGCCCGTGCCCGCAGGTCGAGCAGCTGGGCGGGCGTCTCCTGGGGCAGCGGCAGGGTGTTGAGCACCAGGGTGGCGCCGGGTGCCGCCGTGGCGCACACCTCGGCGGCGCGCTCCAGCAGGCCCAGCTTCTCCTCCAGCACGCGTGCGACGTCGTCGGCGCCCCACGGCGTCGGCAGGTCGTCGGTGACCACGGCCGCGTCCAGGAGGCACAGCACCAGGCCGGGTCGCGCGGCGTACAGCTCGCTCGCCGGATCGACCAGGTCGAAGACCCAGCTGTCGAACGGGGAGAGCCGGATCCGGGCCGGCAGCCCGTGCCGGGCCAGCTCCGCGGTGAGGGCGGGCACCGCGCCGGTCAGCGTGCCGTGTCCGGTCAGTGCCAGGAGCGGGGCCGGGGTGGCGGGGTGCGCGGCCAGGACGTCGTCGGGGTCGAGCCGGGCGAGCAGCCGGCCGGCCCTGGCGAGGGAGTCCCCGGTGAGCTCCGCCAGCAGTCCGCGCACCCGCGGGTAGTGGGCGGCCAGGCCGCCGTCCCGGTGGAGTCGGGTGAGTTCGGCCAGGTCGTCGTCCATGTCGTCAGCGTCCTTCCAGGGCGAAGCCGGCCTTGATCCACTTGCTGGACTCGACGGACACGCCGACCGCGCGCCGGCCGGGGCCGAGCGCGCCGGCCAGGGCGCGTTCCAGCTGGAGGAACACGATGGCGTTGCCGCAGTTGCCGACCTGGTCGACGCAGGTGACCGGCTGGGCGGCGGGCAGGGCGAGCCGTTCGGTGATCAGGCCCGTCATGCGGCCGGACAGCTGGGGCGGCAGCAGGACGTCGACGTCCTCCGGGGCCCAGCCGGCCGCGTCGAGCAGTTCCTCCAGCACCTCCTCGGTCATCTCCGGCACGTGCTTCTCGATGGCCTTGTAGTCCTCGGTGGCGGCCGGCCGCTCCGCGTCGCGGTCGGCGGGGCCGAACCACTCCAGGACGGCTCCCGGCTCGCGGCCCAGGCCCACAAGGCGGGTGAAGACGTGCCGCAGCAGGGCGGCGCCCGGCGCGGGCCGGGTGGAGAGGACGGCGGCCCCGGCCGCGTCGCCGAACAGGACGTAGTTGACGAGCTCGGCCGGGGCCGCCGTGCGCAGGTCGCGTTCGACGTCGAAGAACCGCGCGATCACGTCACCGCCGAGCACCAGCACCGTCTCGGCGGACCCGCTGATCAGCAGCTGGCGGGCGAGGTCCAGTGCCTGGACGGCGCCGGAGCAGCCGGACTGCAGCTGGAAGGTGCGCACCCCGTCGATGCCGAGCCGGTCGGCGGCGATGTTGACGGTGGCCGGCATGAGCCGGTCCGGTGTCGCGGTGGCGAGCACCACCGCGTCCACCTCCTGGGGCCCGGTCCCCGCGGCGGCCAGCGCGGAGCGGCCGGCTTCGGCGGCGAGTTCCGCCAGGGTGCCGGTGACCTCGCCGGACTCCAGGTCGAGGGCGAGGTGGCGGGAGGCGGTGCCGATGAACACGTCGACCCACTGCTCCCACAGTGCGTCCATGCCCAGGCGGCGGGCCAGGGCGGCGTTGTCCACGGGCGGGCCCGGCAGCGCCGAGGCCGCCGAACGGATGTACACGTCCCGGCCGGTCATCGTGGGACCTCTCTGTGCGTGGTCGGCGCGGTCGCCGCTCGGTCGCGAAGGCCGCAAGTCGGCAAGTCGGCAAGTCGCTGGGGCGTTCAGTCGCTGGGTCGTTCAGTCGGACAGCAGGATCCGGGCCTCGGCGGAGGCGCGGACGCCGGTCATGCGCCAGGTCCGGAAGCCGGTCAGTCCCGCGTAGCGGCCCGAGGTCCCGGTCGCGGGGTAGTACACCCACTCGCTGGTGCGGACGTCGTTGAAGTCGGCCCAGCCCTCGGCGTGGATGGTGCCGTCCTCGAGGGTGATGTCCTCGGTGTAGTACGTCATCAGGCCGCCGTCGTCGGGGCGTACGTAGGCGATGCGGAACGAGCCGTGGGCGGTGCCGATCTGCCGGCCCGTCTCGTCGTACAGCTCGTCGTCGAAGGTTCCGGTCTGCCCGGTCCGCGGGTCGGCGACGTCCACGTCGTCGACCACCTTCACGACGATCTCCTTCGGCACGCGCAGCACGATCTGGTCAGCCATGTCGGTCCTTTCAGGGGTGAGGGAGCCTCGTGGTGGCGGGGCTCAGGGGTGGTGGACGGTCAGGGACGGCGCGGGGGCGGCGATCAGCGGCGGCGTGTCGGGGGTCGCCCCGGCGCCGGTGAACACGGCAGCGGTGTCCTCGCCGGGGCCCGGCGGTGCGGGCAGGAACACCTGCGCGGCCGGTTCGTGGGGCCGGGCGAGCACGGACCAGAAGTCGTGCCGGGTCCAGGTCCCACTGTTCAGCGGGTCGTTGTCGGCGTAGGTGTAGGGGGCGTACTGGCGGCCGGTCGGGTCGGGCTGGGTGAACCGGCCCCAGTGACCGTTGTAGAGGTGGTGGTCGAGCACGTGGGCGCTGCGCAGCAGCTGGTAGGCCCCCCGGTACCGGAAGGGGTTGACGGCCGCGGCCGGGCCGGAGGCGGTGACGGCGCCGTGCGGGGTGTAGCGGTACCGGGCGGCGAGCGCGCCCTCCTCGTCCAGCAGGGCCAGCACCGATCCCCGCTGGTCGGTGACGGCCCAGTAGTGCCGCCCGTCGGCCGTCACGACCGCGAGGAGGGCGCCGTCGGGCGTCCTCACGAAGTCGGTGGGCACGCCGTCGTCGGTGACGCGCAGGACGCCCAGCGGGCCGTGCGTCAGCAGGTGGGTGACGGTGTCGCCCTCGACGGTGGTCTCGGTGATCCGGCGGGGCGTCTCCTGGCCCAGCCCGTCGTAGGCGATGTCCACCACCTGGCGTCCGCCGAAGACGCCGGTGAGCGTCTGGTTCGTCGGGCTGTAGGTGAAGGAGCCGGTGGGGTTGGTCTCCTCGGTGAAGTTGCCGGCGCCGTCGTACGCGAACTCCGTCTCCCCGAAGCGGGTGACCTGCCCTGCCGGGTTGAGCGTGAAGCGGATCTCGCCGAGGCGTACCAGGTGGTGGGCGGCGTCGTAGGCGTACTCGGTGCCCCCGGCGCGCGCCAGTCGCTTGAGCCCGTCGTAGGCGTAGCCGGTGAACTCTCCGTCCGAGACCGTGCACCGCAGCACGTCGCTGTCGGCGCCGCTGCCGGAGTCGTAGCCGTACTCCTCGCTCAGTACGGTGCGCCCCGACGCGTCGGTCACCGTGAGGGCGGTCCTGCGCCCCGCCCCGTCGTACCGGATCGTCAGGGATCCGCGCCCGAAGTCCACGCCGGTCAGGCGGCCCGCTGCGTCGTGGCGGAGCCGGGCGGTCCTGCCCGAAGGGGTGACGACGCGCTCCGCGCGCCCCGCCGCGTCCAGGACGTAACGGGTGGTGCCGCCTGCCGTGGTCACCGAGGTGAGGGAGCCTGCCGCGTCGTAGGAGGCGCCGGTCCCCTCGCGCTCGTCACCGGCTGTGCGCACCGCCGAGAGGAGCCGGCTGCCCGCGGGCGTGGCCGCCCAGCGGAAGTCGTAGGCCCAGCCTGGCCCCGCCTTGCGGACCACGCGGCCGAACCCGTCGCGGGCGAGGGTGAGCAGCGGCTGCCCGGAGTCCTCGTCGACGACCTCGGTCAGCCGGCCCGCCGCGTCGTGCCGGTATCCGGTGCGCCCGCCGTTCCCGGCTCTCACACCGGTGATCCGGGACAGCGCGTCGCGGTGGAACTCGGTGCGGCCGAGCGGCGCGGGGGGCGTCACCGCGCGCAGGTCGCCGTGCGCGTCGTGCTCGAAGGCGGTGACGGCGCCGTTCCCGTCGGTCCTGGTGGCGATCCCGCCGTGTCCGGGGTGGTAGGTGCGGCTCTCCAGAGGGGCGTCCCGGTCGGGTGTCCGGGCCTGGACGAGCCGGCCCGCGGCGTCGTACCGCAGCAGCAGCTCGTTTCCCGCCGGGTCGCGCAGCAGGGTGGGCAGGGCGGGGTGGGCCGGGTCGCCGTAGCCGATGTGGGAGCGGCCGGAGGTCGGCAGGACGAGTCCGGTCGGGCGGCCCTGCTCGTCGTAGGTGCGGGTGAGGACGGCTCCGAGCGCGTCGACGCGGCTCACGGGGCGTCCGCCGTCGTCCCAGTGCTGGCGCGTCCCGTCACCGAGCGGACCGGTCAGTCCCACCGGCCTGCGGAGCGCGTCGAAGGTGTGCACGCTGTGCCCGGGGCCCGGGCCGCTGACCGTGGTGCGGCCGTCGGCGTAGGCGAGTTCGATGCGCGCCGAGCGGTCCGGGCCGCTCCAGTCGATCTCGACGACCGCGTAGCCGCCGTCGTAGGAGAAACGGAGCGTCTCCCCCTCGGCCGCGAGGCTCACCAGCCGGTCCTCGGCGTCCCACACGAAGTCGGTGACGGGTCCCGCCTGGTGGCGCACGCGCACCAGGGACCCCGCGGAGTCGTGGTGGTACGAGGCGATGTGCCGCCCGAGCGGGTCGGTCAGGCGGACGATCCGCCCTTGCCCGTCGCGGTGCAGCACGGCGCCCCGGCCCCGTGCGTCGACGAGCCGCACGGCCCGGTCGGCGCGCTCCTGCCGCACTCCCTGCCCGGCGGTGAAGGTCCACCCCGGCCCGAACTCCCCCTCGCCGCGGCGTAGACCGCGGTACTCGCGCACCAGCCGCAGCGGATGCTCCCCTCCGGCCACGACCAGGTCCAGCTGCCGCACCGTCAGCTCTCCCTCGGCGAGGTCGACGCCGATCTCCGTGAGGTCGCCGAGGGGGATCCGCAGCACGGTGGGGAGCCAGGCCGGCGGGGAGGGCCGGGGCGGGCGCAGAGCGGGCACGTCCTGGGTGACGGACACGGGCGGCTCCTCGTTCGGTCGCGGACGCCGGCGTCCTGGGCATGCGGACGCCGTCGGGAGCACCAGGTTCGGGCGGGCGTCTAAAGCACGCCTAAGGCTCCTGCGGCCCTCGCCGTACGCGGCCCGTCACCGTCATGAAGCTTGTGTTACACATCCGGCGACCCGTCCGCGGCTCTTCTAGGCTGAGGCCCGGCCGCCGTCCGCGGGCGGCCGCAGGAACGGCACGGAGGAGCTACGCACCACGGGGAAGGAACGTGAAGGATGAGCGTCGCCGCTGTGGAAACCGTCGAACCGGGCACCGTCCGTACCGAGGAACTGGACCGGCTGCTGCGCGCCGTGGACACGGCCGCCGCGGGAGGAGGCCGCGCCGTCGAGCTGGCGGGCGACCCGGGAACGGGCAAGACCCGGCTGCTCTCCGCCCTCGCCCACCGAGCCCGTCGCAAGGGGCTGACGGTCCTGCGGGGTCACTGCACCGAGGCGGGGAGGGCGATCCGCTTCCATCCCCTCACGCAGGCGTTGACGGCCTGGCCCGCGCTCGACGGCCCCGGCGCGCCCGCCCCGCCGGCCGCCGCCCTGGTCCGGGCCCTGGCGGAGGACCCCTCCGCGGGCGGCACGGCCGACTTCACGCAGCGCTGCCTGCACTACACCGAGCTGCGCCATCGGATCGGCGCGTGCCTGTCCGGCGCGCCGGGAGGCCTGCTGCTGATGCTGGACGACTGCCACTGGGCCGATCCCGCCTCGGTGGCCCTGCTCGACATGCTGGTCCGGTGGCCCGTCGAGGGAGGACTCGCCCTCGTGGTCGCGCACCGGCCCCGCCAGTCGCCGGTGGACCTCTCCGCCGCCCTGCGGCACGGCGTCGAGCAGGGCACGGCGGACCTCGTGGAGCTGCCCGCGTTGTCCCTGGAGCAGACCGGGCGCCTGCTGGGCGCACCGGTGACCGCCCCCGCAACGGTCCGGCTGCACCAGGAGAGCCGGGGCACCCCGCTGTACCTGACGATGCTCGCGTCCGCGGAGCGCGCGGACGACGCCCCGGACCTGTTCGCCCGGGGCGGCTCCGCCGCCCGGCTGCTCGCCGAGACGACGCACCTCGAGGAGCCGGTGCGCACCGCGGCCGACGCGGCGGCCGTACTGGGCGACGCCTTCGACGTCGACTCCGTCGCCGCGGTCGCCGGGCTGGACCGGGACCTGGCCTGCGCGGCGCTGGGGGAACTGCGCCGCCGCGACCTGGTGCGTCCCGCGGTCCCCGGCCGGCTGACGTTCCGCCATCCGCTGCTGCGCACCTGCCTGTACGCGGCGACGGACGCCTGCTGGCGGGCCGGCGCCCATCGCCGGGCACGGCGGTGGTGCACCGAGGCCGGCGCGTCGGCCGTCGACCTCGCCCCGCACGTGGCCCGTTCCGGGAGCGCCCCGGAGCCGTCGGACCTGCGGGTGCTGGCCTCCGCGGCCCGGGCCGAGCTGCACCGGGGGCGTCCCGCGGACGCCGCGCGCTGGCTGACCGCGGCGATCCGGATGCAGCGCACCGCCCCGCAGCAGACGGGCGAGGTGCTTGCCGGGGCCGAGCTGTGGCGTCCTGTCGTCCAGGCGCTCACCGCGTCCGGTGACGCGGACGGGGTACGGGTCCTGGTCCGCGAACTGCTGGCGGCGCCCGCCCTCACCGGCCGGGCGGGCACCCCGGACCGGGTGGCCTCGGCGGTGCTGCTGTCGGCCGTCCTGGCCTCGCTCGGTCTGGACGAGGAGGCGCTGTCCCTGATCGGCGCGGAGCTGGACTCGACGCCGGCCCCGGCCTCCGGCGACCTGGCGCTCCTGCACGTACAGCAGCGCGTGGTGAAGGTTCTGGCGGGTCAGGTTCCGGTGCGGGCCGACGCGGAGGCGCTGGTGCGGCAGACCGCGGAGGCCGACGCGATGACCGCGGCGGGCGCGCTGGTGCTGCGCGGCATGTGCGCGGTCCTCACCGGCGACGCCCGCACCGCGGAGATGGCGCTCTACTCGGCCGCCCAGACGCTCGACGACCTCGACGACGGGCAGCCCGCGGACGAGCAGGAGTCGGTGTACCTGCTGATGCTGAGCTGGGCCGAGGCGCTGATGGGCTGGTACGGGCCGGCGTGCGGGCACGGCGAGCGCGCGCTGTCGGCCGTGCGGGAGCGCGGCGACGCGCATCTGCTCCCGCCGCTGCTCGACACGCTGGCCTACGTCCACCACCAGGCGGGCCACCTGGCGGACGCGCTGAGCACCGCCCAGGAGGGCCGGGCGGTGGCCGAGGCCGCCGGCCGCACCGACCACGTCGGTCTCTCCGACGCGATCGCGGCGGCGGCGTGGGCCCAGCTGGGACAGACGCCGGGCGCGTCGCCCGCGCCGCCGGCCGACGGGGAGCCGTCGTCGGCGCCGCGCACCCCGTTGAGCGCGCTGCTGATCGCCGAGTCCCTGCTCGCGGCGGGCGACGGGGCCGCCGCGCTGGCGTTGCTGCTGCCCCGCCGGGAGGCCTGGCGGGTGTCCGAGCCGGTCGCCGTGCTCGCCGCGCGCGGGTACGAACTGCTGGCCGCCGCCGGGGTGCAGAGCGGTGTCGACGCCGACAGCGTCCAGGAATGGGCCGACCAGGCCGCCGAGGCCGCCTCGGCGGTGGGGCTGCCGGAGCAGCAGGGGCACGCGCTGCTGGCGTGCGGTCACGCGCTCCTGGCGCGCGGACTGCGGGAGGAGGCCGCGGGATGCTACCGCGACGCCCTCGAACTGTTCGTCGTCAACAGCCCGTCGGGGGCTCGGGCCAAGGAGCTGGCACGCGCCGCGCACCGCGCGGCGGGCGGCCGGCCCGAGCAGGCGCTGGCCGAACTCACCCTGCGCGAACGGGAGGTGGCGGCACTCGCGGGCGAGGGCCGCAAGTCCCGTGAGATCGCCGAGGAGCTCCGCGTGAGCCCGCGCACCGTCGACGCCCACCTCACCCGCATCTACAGCAAGCTGGGCGTCAGCTCACGGGCGGAACTGGCCCGGCTGCTGGCCCTGGCCGGCTGAGCGGCCGGCCGGCGCCCCACCGGCGGGCGCCGGCCGGACCGGCCGCTGCGGCAGCGCCCCACGCACCAGGTCGGCGACCGCGTCCAGGTGCTCCGTCAGGAAGAAGTGGCCGCCCTCGAACACGCGCAGCCGGAACTCCCCCGTCGTCCGGTCCCGCCAGGCCCGGACCTCCTCGACGGACGCCTCGCCGTCCCGGTCACCGGCCAGGGCCAGCACCGGGCAGCGCAGCACGGGTCCGCGGCTGGGCGTGTACGCCGCCAGCGCCCGGTAGTCCCCGCGCAGCACGGGCAGCATCAGCTCCAGCATGTCCGGGTCGCGCAGCACGTCCGCCCCGGTGCCGCCCAGGCTGCGCACCTTGGCCACCAGCGCCGCGTCGTCCGACAGCCGGTCCTGTGCCGGCGCCGCGCGGGAGGGGGCCCGGCGCCCCGAGACGATCAGGGCGGACGGCTCGCCGTGGCCCCGCGCGGCGAGCCGCACCGCCACCTCGTACGCGAGCGAGGCGCCCATGCTGTGCCCCAGCAGGATCCTGGGGCGGTCGGCGCGGCCCAGGGCCTCGGCGACCTCGTCGGCGAGCGTGTGCAGGTCGGCGGCCGGGACCTCACGGTGGCGGTCGTGCCTCCCCGGGTACTGCACGGCCGACACCTCGGCCTGCGGGGTGAGGACGGACGACAGCCGGTGCCAGTAGGCCGCCGAGCCCCCTGCGTGGGGGAAGCAGACGATCTCGGGGGCGAGGGCATGGGCCGGGTGGAAGCGCCGCAGCCACAGCTCCCGCGGGTCCGCCGCCATCAGCTCGCCAGCGGCAGGTCGAGGACCCGGTCGGAGGTCAGGATCGCCTGGTGCATCCGTCTGAGGGAGCGGCACGGCTCCAGCCCGAGCTCCGCCCGCAGCACCCGCTGCGCCTTGCGGTACACCCGCAGCGCCTCCGCCTGGCGCTCGGCGCGGTACAGCACCAGCATCAACTGCCGGTAGAAGGACTCGCGCAGCGGGTACTGCGCGATCAGCCCGTCGAGCAGGCTGATCACCTCCCGGTGCCGGCCGAGCGCGGTGCGGGCCTCGACGGACAGCTCGAGGCAGTCCAGCCGTTCCGCCTCCGCCCAGGTCGCGAAGGCGGACAGCGCCGGCCCTTCGGCCAGACCGTCCAGGACCGGCCCCCGCAGCAGCAGGAGCGCCAGTTCGAAGGCCTCCAGGGCAGCCTCGTGACGGCCGGCGTCCTGGTGGTGGCGGCCGTCCCGCACGAGCTCCTGGAACTCGGCGACGTCGTAGGCGGCGCCGTCCAGGTGCAGCACGTAGCCGGAGGGCCGGGTGCTGATGGCCCTGCCTTCCGAGTCCCCCGCGGACACGAGGAACTTCCGCAACTGGGACAGGTAGACGTGCACCGCCGCGGAGGCGCGCCGCGGCGGGCAGGAACCCCACAGTTCGGTGGCCAGCTGGTCCTTGGTGGTGACCCGGCCGGCCCCGAGAAGCAGGGTGGCCAGCGTCATCTCCATCTTGGGGGCGCTGAGGGAGAAGGTCTCCCCGCCGTTCGTGACCCGGAGCGGGCCGAGCAACTCGTAGCGCATCGACACCTCGCGCGATAACGGGAACAAGCTTTCGCTTCGAACTGCATCAACTCTGCAGTTCGCACAGGTGTCCACGCATCGGAGGAAGTACGTACGTAGGCCCGGCAACCGGTGAACCCCTGCCGGAGCGGGCCGCCGGCAGGGGTGGACGGGGGTGCCGGCGGCCCGGCTTTGGCCCCGCTTTGGCGCCGGGCCTCAGGGTCGCGGCATGCGTCTGCTGCTCGTCCGCCGGCTGGTCGCCCTGGGGCACGCCGTCATCCGCTTCGGACTCCTCTGGTGCCCCCCGCCGCCTCTCGACCCGCTCGACGGGCCCGAGTCACCGGACCGGACCGTCCCGCCCGGCGCCGGTCCCACCGGCCCTCCGCCCGGCCACCCCGAGCGCCTCTGCGACGAGGCCCTGCCGCCCGCACTGGAGCGGCTCCTCCGGGACGGCCTGGGCTGACCGGTGGTCCGCCCGGCCCACCCGGTCACGCGGCGCGGGCGTCCGCCGCCGTCGGCAGCGCGCCGGACGCCGTCCCGCGAGGCGGGACCGCGGGGCCCGGTTCGTCGGGGTCGAGGCCCAGGATCCGCTGGAGCGTCCCGATGTCGGCGGACGCTGCCAGCGCGTGGGCGGCCCGCACGGCCAGCGCGCCGCGGCTCGCGATCGGTCGAACCTCTGAGGTGCGCATGGGGAGCCCCTTCGTCGCACGACGGAACCGGCCTTCCGGACGGCCACCAGGTTCGCCCCTTCCCCCGCAGCCGCCCTCGAGCCTCCCTCGAAGGCCGCTGCCGCCCGCCCCCTGCTCCCCCGGACGACGCGGCGTTCACGCGTGGCTGAGGATCGCGAGCAGCGCCGTGCACTCCGCGACGACCTGCACGGCGAGCGCTCCACGCCTCAGCTGTGCGACCGGCGCCGCCAGGGCGACGAGACAGGCCGTCGCGGCGAGGCCGAGGCTCCAGGGGAAGAGCTGGTCGGGCAGGGCCGGAGAGCATCCCTCCCCGTACGTCAGGCAGCGCGCGGCGCGCTCGGACGTCAGGGTCAGCGCACCGGCGGCCAGGGCAGCCGGCGCGAAGAGAACGGCGACGAGAACGGAACAGGACCGCGAGCGATCGGGTCGTGCGGCGGGCCCGGCAGAGGGCGTCCGAAGGCGGGTATCGATGTCCATGACCCGATCCAACGCCGGAAGGCGTCCGCGGCGCCCTCGTACGGATACTCAACTGCCGGTGCGCGAGTACTCAGGCGCCGGCCTGCCCCTCGCGTTCGGCCCTCGCCGAAGCCGCGCCGGTCAGCCGCCGGTGGAGGGACGGCCGCTCAGGCGGGCGAGGCCGAACCAGGCGGCGCCCAGGGCGACCAGGGCGAGGGGCAGGGCCCCGGGTTCGTCCTCCGTGACGATCATGAAGGTCGTCAGGGCCAGCCCGATCAGGCTGATCGCCACCGGTACCGCCGTCCTCATCCCGCCGCCCCTCCGTCGATGATCTCAGGTATCGAATATCGACGGGCATCTATCGTTTGTCAATAGGCGCCGGTGACGCGCGCACCGGCTTCAGCCCACCGCGTCGAGGAGCTGCGGCCCGTTGCTGCGCGTGTTGTTGACGGCCGGGGAGACGGGCCGGGCGTCGAGACGGCCGTCCGCGGGGCGGGTGAGCAGGGCGCGGAGGTGGTCGGGGTCCTCGTGGCGCGGGTCGAGCCAGTCCTCGTAGTGGTCGGCGGCGAGGGCGAGCGGCATGCGGGGGTGGACGCGGCCGGCCTCGTCGGTGGCGTCGGTCGTGATGACGGTGCAGGTCAGCAGCCAGGCGGCGGGGTCGTCACCGTCCTTGACCTCCGGGTTGCGCCAGTACTCGTACAGGCCGGCGAGGGCCATGACCTCGCCGTCGGCGGGGTGGATGAAGTACGGCTGCTTGCGGGCCTTGCCGGTGGCCTCGTCCTTCACCTGCTCCCACTCGTAGAAGCCGTCCGCCGGCAGCAGGCAGCGGCGGCGGGCGAAGGCGCGGCGGAAGGCCGGCTTGTCGTGCACCGTCTCCACCCGGGCGTTGATCAGCCGGGAGCCGATCTTCGGGTCCTTCGCCCAGGAGGGCACCAGGCCCCAGCGCGGCGTCCGCAGTTCCCTGCGCACCGGCGCCCCTTCGTCCTCGCCGCGCGGGGCGCGTTCGAGGACGGCGTAGACCGCGTCCGTGGGGGCGACGTTCCAGTTCTGTTCCAGGGTCTCCTCGGGGCGCCATTCCACCACGTCGAAGATCCGGGTCAGTTCCTGGGGACTACGGGTGGAGACGTAACGGCCGCACATGCCTCCACTGTGGCACGGCCGGGGCGCGCGAACGAGGCGACCTTCCCGCGGCGCAGGAGTTCGTCGTCGCCCGCCGTGACCAGCCAGCCGGCGTGCGCGGTGAGGGCGCGGACGCCGGAGGTCCCGGCGAGCGGCGTCCAGTGCGGGTCGGTGGGCAGGCGGGCGAGCAGTTCGCCAGCGGCGTCCAGGGCGAACAGCCTGCCGTTGGCGGCGGCGAGGCGGCGCAGGGGCCTCTCGTCCGGCAGGACGGTGTCACGCTCCCAGTGGTCCGGCGTGGCGAAGGAACTCGTCCACAGGCCGCCGTCCGCGGTCAGGAGGTGGAAGGCGCAGTCGGCGACGGCGAGGCCGACGGCGTCCCGCGGCGCGTGGCACAGGTCGAGCCAGCCGTCGCGCTCGCGCCGCAGCAGTCTGCCGTCGGCGGTGACGCCGTAGAGTCCGCAGCCCACCTGGCCGGCCGCCTCGCGGGGTGCGGCCAGCGCCACCACTCCCCCGCCCGGCCCCACCGGCTGCCAGGGCAGGTTCTGGCCGCACAGTTCGCGGCCGAGCAGCCGGTCGTCGGGGCCGATGCCGTACAGGGTGCGGCCCTGGACCGCGAGGGCCCGCAGACCGGCGGCGTCGCCGACGACCTCCCAGTCGGGGAGGGCGGTGGAGAGCCGGTCCAGGACGTTGCGGGTGATCCGGTCCACCACGGGGTCGTCCAGGGCGTGGCCCCAGTTGACGGTGGCGGCGTTGAAGACCGTGCCGGCGCCGTTGGTGAACACGCCCATGGTGGCCTCGCCGCCCTGGCCGTGGGCGCTCCAGTGCCGCAGGTCGGCGGTGGCCAGCACCACGAAGGTGGGCGGGGTGCCGTCGTGGCAGGTGACCCGGGGGACGCCGTGGACCTCCCGGTATTCGGCGGCGTCGGTCTCGTAGCCCAGGCAGCCCTGGCCGAACTTGTCGCCGTCGCCGAGCCCGGTGCCGTCGAAGACCCAGTGTCCGGCGAAACGCGCGGTGTACGACTCCTCGAGCATCCGCGCCATGTGCGGGCCCCAGATGCCCGCGCCGGCGCGGAAGCTGACGCCGGTGAGGCCGTTCTCGGGCCGGCCGGTGGCGGACCACTCGACGGTGGCCAGGGCGGGGTCGGCGCACGGGTCGTCGAGGGCGTCGCGGTGGCAGACCATGGTGCGGCCGTCGTCCTCCAGCCTGATCTGCCACCAGGCGGTGTTGCCGGAGAAGAAGGCCGCGTTGCCGCCCTGCCGGACGAACTCCTCGACGCAGTCGCGCATCCCGGCCGACCAGTACTCGTCGTGTCCGTTGACCACCAGCAGCCGGTGCCCGGCGAGCAGTTCACGGCCGTCGTGCAGGTCGAGGTTGGAGCAGTAGGCGACCTGGTAGCCGGCCGGCCGCAGCCAGCGCAGCAGGCCTTCCTCCCACCGCTCGGGCGGGGGTCCTCCGCCGGGGCGGTCGAAGCTCACCCTGCGGGCGCGGGTGGGCGACTCCGTCCAGTAGAGGCCCTCCCCGGGTTCCCCCGCGCGGTTGTACGCCTGCCAGGTGGTGAACGGGACGGCGACCAGGACGGGCGCGGTGGGGACGGCCTCCCGGACGACGAACCAGACCTCGTGGTCCGCGGGGACGGCGGTGCCGGGCAGCTCGCGGGGGCGGTCCTCGTCGGGCACGTCGCCGAACCGGGCGCGGTAGAGGGAGCTGGGCCAGTCCTCGGGGATCTCCAGTTCCCACCAGGGGCCGGCGGCCCGGCCCCGCAGGACGGCGCGCCCGTCGGTGGCGTCGGTGACCGTCACCGGCACCGCTCCGGGCGCCTCCAGCCGGAACCTGAGCGTCGCGCCCTGGGGGCAGGAGGTGGCGGTCGCCCAGGCGGTGACGGTCATGCGCCGGCCTCGGCGACCAGCAGGAACTCCAGGTCGAGCAGGAACCGCTCCATGCGCCGCCGCGGCAGGAAGTGGGTGTCGGCGGTGAGGGAGACCTCCAGGTCGCCGCCGACGTGCACGCAGAAGCGGCAGTTGAGGTGGTCCTGGCTGAGCGGCCAGGACAGGGTGGTGGCCGGGAGGGCGGCCCGGATCTCCTCCGGTGTGCTCGGCGCCGGGCCGGGTTCGGCGAAGCGCTGGTCGTTGAAGCAGCACAGGGGCTGCACCCAGTCGCCCCGCATCCGGTCCAGCGGGTCGTGGAAGGCGCTGCGGTAGGCCCGCAGCGAGGCGGAGCCGGCGGCGCCCAGCAGGTCGTCCAGGCCGCGGTCGGCCCCGTCGAGGACGAAGACGCCTTCCTGGGACACCATGCTGACCATCCGTGCGGTGTCCTGCCGGAAGCGGTTGTGGACGATGGGCAGCACCACGCTCCGGTCCTTCCCGGTGCACCGGTCGACCAGCGCGGCGGTGGCGGTGAGCAGCACGGTGGAGGTGGAGGTGTGGTGGCGGGCGGCGACGGCCCGCGCGGCCAGGCCGAGCGCCGGGGAGGAGAGCTGGGCGCGCCAGACCCGGGGCCGGTCGACGCGGTCGGCCTCCGGGGTCTCCCGGTCGAACATCACCTGGTGGGGGACGGCCTCCCAGACGGCGGCGGCCCGCCGGGCGACCCGGCGGCCCTCGGGCCCCGCCTGCCAGCGGGCGAGGTCGAGCGGGCTGGCCGCTGTGGGCCGGCCCGCGGCGGCGCCCCGCAGCAGCAGCATCCGCAGGTCGCGGACGGCGACGTCCGCGCCGAGCCCGTCGGCGGCGAGGTGGCAGAAGGCGAGCACGACGTGGGTGACCCGGGGCCCGTCGGTGACCAGGGCGACCCTCAGCGGCCATTCGTCCTCGTAGTCGAACCGGGTGGAGCACAGCTCGGTGAGCAGTTTCTCCGGGTCGTCGGTGGAGAGCAGCACCGGCAGCTCCCCGCCCTCCGCGAGCCGCTGGCGCGGCAGGTCGCCGCCGCCGGGCAGGTCGAGCCGGGTGCGCAGCGAGTCGTGGGTGCCGAGCAGCGCGGCGAGCGCGGCGGTCGTCTCGTCGAGGGAGCGGACGCCGGGGACCTTCAGGACGCGGCCGAAGTTGAAGTAGTGGTCGTCCGGCGCGGTCCGTTCGATGGCGTCCCAGATCGCCAGCTGGCCCCAGGTGAGGGGGCCGGTGCCGCCGGACGGCCCGGCGAAGGGGATGATCACCGGTGCTCCAGGTGGTCGGCGAGGGCGCCGAGGTCGTCCAGCATCGTCCAGTCCCGCTCGCCGAGTTCGAGTTCGACGTCGAACTCGGTCTCCACCGCGTCGATCAGCCGCATCCGGGACAGCGAGGTGAGCCCGAGCACGGAGAGCGGGACGCCCGCGTCGCGGGCCTGCTCGGCGGGGATGTCGCCGTCCGACACCGCGGCGACGAGTTCCGCGAGCCGTTGCGTGATCTCGTCTCTGGTCATGTGTTTCCTTCCTGCGACGGTGTGGTGCGGTGGTGCGGTGTCCTGGCGCGCCGTCCGGTGCCGGACGCGCGGCGCGCGTCCGTGCGCGCGTCCGGTGTCCGTCCGCGCCGGCCGGTTCCCGGGTCCGGTCAGGACGGTTCCTGGGCGAGCAGCAGGGCGGCCTCCTCGTCGGTGAGCTGTTCGAGCTCGGCGAGCAGCCGGTCCTCCAGCGCCCGGGCGACGCCCTCGACGGTGCCCTGGTCGAAGAGGGTGCGGATGGGCAGGTCGACGTCGGTGGCGGCACGCAGCCGGGCGATCACCCGGACGGCGAGCAGGGAGTGGCCGCCGAGGGCGAAGAAGTCGTCCAGCGCGCCGACGCGGGGGGTGCCGAGGACTTCGGCGTAGACGTCGGCGACCAGCAGTTCGGCGTCGGTGCGCGGGGCGGTCCACTCCTGGGTGCGGACGGGGGCGGGGAGTGCGGCCCGGTCGAGCTTGCCGCTGGGGGTGAGCGGCAGTGCGTCCAGTTCCACCCAGGCGGCGGGCACCAGGTGCGCGGGGAGGGTGGCGCGCAGCTCGTCCGGGAGCGTCCCGGGGTCGCCGACGGTGTAGCCGACCAGGATCTGGCCGTGGACGGCGACGGCGCCGCGGCCGCCGAGGTGGGCCTCGATCTCGCCGGGTTCGATCCGGAAGCCGCGGAGTTTGACCTGGTCGTCGAGGCGGCCGAGGAATTCCAGGCGGCCGTCGGGCCGCAGCCGGGCGCGGTCGCCGGTGCGGTAGTACCGCTCTCCGTCGAGCAGCGGGAAGCGTTCGGCGGTGAGGTCGGGCCGGCCGAGGTAGCCGTCGGCGAGGCCGGAGCCCCCGACGCACAGTTCGCCGGGCGCGCCGGGCGGGGTCCGCTCGCCGTGCGGGCCGAGCAGGAGGACGCGGACGCCGCCGACCGGGCGTCCGATGGGGGGCCGTCCGTCGGTGGGCTCGCCGGTGAGTTCGTCGGCGGTGCAGATGACGGTGGCCTCGGTGGGGCCGTAGGTGTTGACGAGCCGGACGCGGTCGCCGAACCGTTCGCGCCAGCGGGCGACGGCGCTCCCGTGGACCTGTTCGCCGCCGAGGATCACCAGGCGCAAGGTGTCCGGCCAGGGGATGTCGTCGATCACCTCGACCAGGTGGTGCCAGTAGGCGGTCGGCAGGTCGAGGACGGTGACGCCGTCGAGGTGTTCGGGCAGGGTGACGGCGCCCTCGGGGAGCAGGTCGAGGCGGGCGCCGGAGGCGAGCGCGGGGAAGATCTCCTCGACGTGGGTGTCGAAGCTGAGCGCGGCGAACTGCACGACCCGGTCCTCGGGGCGCAGCTCGTAGGTCTCCCGCATCCAGGCGACGCGGGCGGCGAGCGCCGCGTGGCCGACCACGACGCCCTTGGGGACGCCGGTGGAGCCGGAGGTGTAGATGACGTAGGCGGCGTCGGTCGCGGTGGTGCCCGGCAGCGGCTGCGGTCCGTCCGGGGTGAGGACGACGCGGGCGCCGCTGTCCTCGGCCATGTGGGCGAGGCGCTGCTCGGGGTAGTCCGGGTCGAGGGGGAGGTAGGCGCTGCCGGCGCGCCAGGCGGCGAGCATCGCGGCGACGGCGTCGGGATGCCGGCCGAGGCGGATGCCGACCACCGCGCCGTGCGGCAGCGCGGCGGCGAGTTCGGCGGCGCGGGCGTCGAGCTGGGCGTAGGTGAGGCTCAGCTCCCCGCAGACGACGGCCACCCGGTCGGGGTGCTCGCGCACGGCGCGGGCGAGGAGTTCGGGGACGGTGGGGAGGGCTGCCGCGAGGGGCGGGCCTTCGAGTACCGGGGTGTCCCGGGGGGTGAGCAGCGGGAGGGCGGAGAGCGGGGTGGTCTCGTGGTCGGGCAGGGCGCGCAGGAGGTGCCCGAACCGCTCGGCGAGCCGGGTCATGGTGGACTCCTCGAACAGCCCCGCGTCGTAGACGAGGGTGACGACGAGTTCCCGGTCGTCGTGCCATGCCTCCAGCATCAGTTCGAACTTGGCCTGCTGGAAGCCGTGGTCGAAGGGGGTGCTGCGCAGTCCGGCGAAGGCGTCGGCGGGTCGGTGGGTCTGCTGGTTGTGCAGGATCGCCATGGTCTGGAACAGCGGGGTGCTCGACAGGTCGCGCTCCACCCGCAGTTCGGCGACCAGTTGCTCGAACGGGACGTCCTGGTGGGCGAAGGCGCCGAGGACGTCGGCGCGGGTGCGGCGCAGCAGTTCGGCGACGTCGGGGTCCTCGGAGAGGTCGCCGCGCAGGACGAGGACGTCGGTGAGGTAGCCGACGACGTCTTCCAGTTCGAGGCGTTCGCGGCCGGCGGTGGCGGTGCCGACGAGGATGTCGTGGTGGCCGGTGTGCCGGGCGAGCAGGGTCTGGTAGGCGGCGAGCAGCACCATGAACAGGGTGCAGCCGTGGGCCCGGCCGAGCCGGGTGAGGGCGTCGGCCTCGCGGGCGTCGAGGCGGATCGGCACCAGGGCGCCGCGGCGGGCGGGCACGGGGGTGCGGGGGTGGTCGACGGGCAGGTCGAGGGGGGTGGGGTCGGCGAGGTGGTCGCGCCAGTGGGCGAGTGCGGCACTGGTGTCGCGTTCGCGCCGCCAGGCGGCCACGTCGCCGAACTGCAGGGCCACGTCGGGCAGTCGGCGTCCGGAGTAGAGCGCGGCGAGTTCGTCGTGGAGCAGGTCGAGGGACCAGCCGTCGCCGAGGATGTGGTGCAGGACGAGGCACAGGACGTGGTCGTCGGGTCCGTGGTCCGAGCCGCCGTCCGGGCCGCCCTCCTGGCCGCCGTCCGGGCCGCCGTCCGGGCCGCCCTCCTTGCCGACGCGGATCAGCGCGGCCCGCAGCGGCGGTGCGGCGGCGAGGTCGAACGGCGCGTTGGTGCGGGCCGCCACCGCCTCCAGTGCCTCCCGGTCGTCGGCGACGGCCAGTTCCTCCAGCGGGACGGGCCCGGCCGGTTCGACGACCGCGGTGGGCGCCCCGTCGACCTCGGGGAAGCGGGTGCGCAGGATGTCGTGCCGTGCGGTGAGGTCGTCGAGGGCCCGCTGGAGGGCGGCCGGGTCGAGGGGGCCGTGCAGCCGGTGGACGATCCACATGTTGTAGGCGGCGTCGTGCGGGTCGAGCCGGTGGAGGAACCACAGCCGTTCCTGGCTGTGGGAGAGCGGGGCGGGGCTTCCGGCCGGCCTGGGGCGCGGGCCCGGGTCGGCGTCGGCGTCGGGCCGCGCGGTGTCGAGGAGGACGGCGAGCGACGCCACGGTGGGGCGGCGGAACAGCTCGCTGACGGCGACCGGTACGCCGGTGCGCGCGGTGAGCCGCGCGGTGACCATGGCGGCGCGCAGCGAGTGGCCCCCGAGGGCGAAGAAGTCGTCGTCCGCCCGGACATCCGTCACGTCCAGGATCTCGCCGAAGACATCGGCGACCAGCTTCTCGCCGGCGCTCCCGGGCGGTCGTCCGGTGGCGTCGCGTTCGGCGGCGGCCGGGTAGGGCAGGGCCTTGCGGTCGACCTTGCCGTTGGGGGTGAGCGGGAGCTCCGTCAGGGCGACCCAGCGGGTCGGGACCATGTAGCCGGGCAGGCGGTCGGCGAGGTGGTCGCGCAGGTGCGTGGCCGGGCGGGCGGCGTCCTCGGCGGGGGTTCCGGGGGCGGGGACGTGGAAGGCGACCAGCTGCTCGTCGGCGACGCCGACCACCGCCTGCCGCACCTGGGGGTGGGTCTCCAGGACGGTGGCGATCTCGCCGAGTTCGATGCGGTGGCCGCGCAGCTTGACCTGGTCGTCGGTGCGGCCGAGGAACTCCAGTGTCCCGTCGGCGAGGCGCCGGACCAGGTCGCCCGTGCGGTAGACCCGTTCGCCGTCGAGGTCGGTGAAGCGCGCGGCGGTGAGTTCGGGGCGGCCGAGGTAGCCGTCGGCGACCCCGGCGCCGCCGATCAGCAGTTCCCCGGGAACGCCGACGGGCACCGGGGCGCCCGCCTCGTCGACGACGTGACAGGTGGTGTTGGCGAGGGGAGCGCCGATGCTCACCCGCTCGGGGTGGTGCGGTACCTCCCAGGCGGTGGACCAGATGGTGGTCTCGGTCGGCCCGTACATGTTGACCAGCCGGCGCACCCGGGAGCGGAGTTCGGCGGCCAGGAGCGGCGGCAGCGGCTCGCCTCCGGTGAGCGCGGTGAGCGGGGGGAGGTCGCCGGTGAGCAGGACCCGCCAGCCGGAGGGGGTGGCCTGGACGTGCGTCACCTGTTCGGCGTGGAGGAGGCGGCTCAGGGCGGCGCCGTCGCGGGCGGTGTCGGCGTCGGCGACGACGACCCAGCCGCCGGTGACCAGCGGCAGGTAGAGCTCGAGGGCGCTGATGTCGAAGGAGAGGCTGGTCAGGGCCAGCCAGCGGTCCTCGGGCGTGGAGCCGACCAGGGTGCGCAGCGCGAGCAGGAAGTTGGTCAGTGCCCGGTGCGGGACGACGACGCCCTTGGGGTTGCCGGTGGAGCCGGACGTGTAGAGGACGTACGCGGTGTCGGAGGGCGCGGGGCGGCGGGCGGCGGCCGGGTCGGCGGCCGCCGACGGGTCGAGGACGTGGTCGAGGTCGGCGTCGGTGAGGACGAGGGCGGCGCCGCAGTCCTCGATGACGTGGGCGACGCGGGACGCCGGGTAGTCGGGATCGACCGGCACGTACGCGGCGCCGGCCATGGCCACGCCGAGCAGCGCGACGATCATCTCCGCGCGGCGCGAGCTCCGCACGGCCACCCGCGCGCCGGGGCCCACGCCGCGCTCCCCCAGTCGCACGGCGAGTCCGGCGGCCGCGCAGGCCAGTTCCCGGTAGGTCGCCCGGGTCCTGCCCGAGACGACGGCGACGGCGTCCGGGGTGGCCAGCGCCCGCTCCAGCACCAGGTCGACGAGCGTCCGCTCCGGGAGGTCGGCGGCGGTGTCGTTCCACGTCTCGAGGAGGGCGCGCTCCGCGGGCGGCAGCAGGTCGAGGCGTGAGACCGGCTGCCGCGGGTCGGCGACGACGGAGGTGAGCAGCTGCCGGTAGCGGTCGCAGATCCGCAGGGCGGTGGCGTCGTCGAACAGTTCGCTGCTGTGGATCAGGTAGGCCTTCAGGGAGCCGTCGGGCTCCTCGAAGAGGTCCAGGGAGAGGTCGCAGCGGGCGGGGTGCCAGCCGAGCGGGAAGGGCTCGGCGTCCAGGCCGGGCAGCGGGTCGGTGGCGTCCCCCTCGCTGTGCAGGGCGAACATGGCCTGGTACAGCGGCGTCCGGCTGAGGTCGCGTTCCCGCACCAGCGCGCCGACCAGCCGCTCGAACGGGGCGTCGGGGTGCGAGAGGGCGCCGAGCACGGTCCTGCGGGTGGCGCGCAGCAGGTCGCCGAAGGCGGGATCCCCGGTGAGGTCGCAGCGCAGCACCAGGTTGGTCGACAGGAAGCCGACGACCCGCTCGAGTTCGGGGCGTCCGCGGCCCGCGGCGGGCGTGCCGACGCAGAAGTCCCGCTGGCCGCTGTGCCGGGCGAGCAGCACCTGGTAGGCGGCGAGCAGCACCATGTACGGGGTGCAGCGGGCCTGTCTGGCCACCTCGCGCACTCCGGCGGCCAGGTCGGCGGAGATCCTGAACTCGGTCTGCCCGCCCGCCGGTCCGCGTTCGGCGGGGCGCGGCCGGTCGGTCGGCAGGTCCAGGCCGGGTGCGCCGGAGAGCTGACCGATCCACCAGTCGAGGTCGGCGGGCTCGTGCCGCGCCGCGGCGAGTTCGCTGTACTGGAGTGGCGGGGGCGGCAGCTCCCGCCCGGCGTAGTGGGCGGCGACCTCGTCCCACAGGACGTTGAACGACCAGCTGTCGCCGTTGATGTGGTGCGTCACGGCGCACAGGACGTGGTCGTCGGGCGCCAGTCGCACGAGGGTGACCCGGAACGGCGGCTTCGCCGCGAGGTCGAACCGCGTGTTGGTCCGGTCGGCGACGATCCGCCCGGCCTCCTCGACGGTGGCGGCGTCGACCAGTTCGACCTCGACGGGGGCTGGGTCCTCCACGACCGCCGTCGGCACACCGTCCGACTCGGTGAAGCGGGTGCGCAGGGCGTCGTGCCGCTCCACGACCGCGGTGAGTGCCTTCTCCAGGGCCGCCACGTCCGGTCTGCCGCGCAGCCGGAAGGCGTACGACAGGTTGTTGGACGGGTCGTCCGGGTCGAACCGGTGGAGGAACCACAGGCGCTGCTGGCCGATCGAGAGCGGTCCGGTCTTCACTCGTTGACTCTCCGGGGTCATGGGGCGGCCTGGGTGGGGCCGGGAGCGGCCCGGTGGCGTGCGGTCCGGCGGCGGGCGGTCCCGTGGCCGGGCGTCCGGTGGCCGGGCGTCCGGTGACGGGCGGTGCCCGGGGCTCGCCGCCGGGCCGGAGCGGCGCCGGGCGGAAGGGTGCGGCGGGGGCGGGCGGAGGGTGCGGTCACGGATCGTCCGGCGGGCCGAAGCGGATCCGGTCCGGCCGGTGTGCCGGCCCCGCCCCGCGAGCTGCCGGGCCCCCGTAAGCCCTGTGTCATGTCGGCTGCGTCCCACCCGTCCACGGACGTGCCGGAGGACCGGCCGTCCAGATTTCGCCACTCGTGTGGGGGGAGGAGTGCGCTTGGATTCGCGCCACTATGAACAGTCGCCGGTGCGGCAGTCAAGGGCTGTCCGGAACGGTCACGGAGGAGGCGGTTCCACGCCTCCCGCGTTCACCGAGAGTGACACGGGATCCGGACGTTTCGCCCGCCGGAATAGTCAAACCCCTTGCGAAAACTGAGGGTTGACGTTCCACCAGCACGCTGACAAGCTGCTGCCTCGCGACCCCCACATTGGTCCATACCACTACGGTTGCGTAGGAGCACCATGAGCGTGACGCTCTGCCATCTGCTTCGAGAACGAGCCTCCACCGAGCCGGAACGGGAGGCCATGGCTCTCAGCGGCGTGGGAGCGCTCCCGTTCGATCTATGGGAGAAACGTTCCGACGCCGTGGCCGCCGGACTGCTCGGCCAGGGAGTGACCCCGGGCGAACGGATCGGACTGGTCTTCGGCAACGGCGACTGGCTGGAATACGCCGTCGCCTTCCTCGGCGTGCTCAAGGCGCGGGCGGTCGCCGTCCCGCTCTCCGACCAACTGGCCGAGGCCGACGTGGAGTCGATGCTCCGCCACTGCGGTGCGAGCAGGGTGCTGCGCCCCGGGGCGCTCCCCTCCGCCGAGGGCACGCCGGAGCTCCCCCACCCCGGCGACCCGGCGCAGATCCTGTACACCTCGGGCACCACCGGGCGTCCCAAGGGCGTGCTGGCCACCCACGCGAACCTGGCGCACGGCTGGGGCGGGCGGCGCAGGCCCTTCGCCCACTCCCAGCACCTGGCCCACGCCTTCCCGATCGGCACCAACGCCGGCCAGTGGATGCTCGCCAACGCCATCGGCGCCCACCCCACCGTCGTCACCCTCGGCCGCTTCACCCCGGGGCGCTTCGCCCGGCTGATCGAGCAGTACCGGGCGGGCACCGTCTTCCTGGTCCCCACCATGGCGATCGAGATGCTGGCCGCCGGCGCGCACACCCGGCACGACCTGTCCGGCGTGCTGCTGCTGGGTTCCGCGGCCGCCCCGCTGCCCGCCAAGGTGGCCGCCGAACTCACCGCCGCCTTCCCGAAGGCCACCATCGCCAACTACTACACCTCCACCGAGGCCGCGCCCGCGCAGACCGTGATGCTCTACGACGCGGGACGCCCCTCCAGCGTCGGCCGGCCCGCCTCCGGCGGAGCGGTCAGGATCACCGGGCCGGACGGCGGACCGGCGCCCGCCGGGGAGACCGGCGAGGTGTGGATGCGCTCCCCCACCGCGAGCCGCACGTACTTCGGCGACTCCGGCGCCACCGGTGAGGTCTTCCGCGACGGCTGGGTCCGGATGGGCGACCTCGGCCGGATCGACGAGGACGGCTACCTCTACCTGGTCGACCGGGAGAGCGACGTCATCAAGTCCGGGGCGTACAAGGTCTCCACGCTGCACGTCGAGGAGGCGGTGTACCAGCACCCGGACGTGGTCGAGGCCGCCGCCTTCGGGGTGGCGCACCCCGCCCTCGGCAAGGCGGTGGCGATCGCCGTGGTCGGCAGCGTCGACCACACCGAACTACGGGCCTTCCTCACCGGGCGGCTGGCCCCGCACGAGCAGCCGTACCGCCTGGTCACCCTGGACTCCCTGCCCCGCAACCACGGCGGCAAGGTCGACAAGCGCACGCTCCGAGAGGCCGTTCGATGAGCCAGCTCTCCCCCGCCCAGCACGGCATGTGGATCGCCGCCCGGAAGGGAGCCGGCACCGCGTACCACATGCCCGTCGTCATCCGCCTCTCCCGACAGCCGGATCCGGACACCCTCGCCAAGGCCTGCCACGCCCTGGTGCAGCGGCACCCGGTGCTCGGCAGCGCCGTGGCGGAGAGCGACGGAGTCCCGCGTCTGGTGCCCGCCGCCGAACTGCCGGTCCTTCGGCGGACGGCCACGGTCGACGAGGTGGTCGGCCGGCCGTTCGACCTGGCCGCCGGCCCCCTGGTGCGCTTCGCCCTGGCCGGCGCGGACACCCTGGTCGTCGTCGCCCACCACCTGGTCTTCGACGGCGGCTCCAAGGACGTGCTGGTCGCCGACCTGGACACGCTGCTGGCCGGCGGCGTCCTGGACGCTCCCGCAGCCGCCCGGGCCGAGGAGGACACGGCGTCGCCGGACCCGGCGGAGGCCGCCGCCTTCTGGGCCGGACGCCCGCACCAGGCCGAGCAGACCGTCGTGGCCGGCGAGGTGCTGAGCTCGCGCGCCACCTCGCGGGGGGCCCTCCTCGAGTTCCCCCTCGACATCCCCCGGCTCGACGGACTGAGCCGCTTCGAGGTGCTGACGGCCGCGCTGCACACCCTGCTCGCCTCCTACGGCAACGGCGAGGTGGTCACCGCCCTGGACCTGTCCACCCGGCCCGAGGAGCTGGGCGGCGAGATCGGCTGCTGGGTCAACGAACTGCCGCTCGCCTCCCGCCCGGCCTCCGGAACGCCCTTCCGCGGTTTCGCCGCCTCGCTGCGCGCCGAGCTGCGCGGCCTCTACCTGCACCGCGAGGTCCCGCTGGCCCGGGCCGTCCCCGGCCTCCGGCCGCACGCCGCGCTCGCCCCCGTCTCGCTCAGCTACCGCCGGCTCGCCGAGGAGCGGCCGGCGCTGGGCGAGGTGGAGTGGCTCGCCTTCAACCACGGCGTCCGCGGCGCCCTGCAGTTGCAGGTCGTCCAGGGCGCCACCGGTGCGTGGGTGTCGCTGCGCCACGATCCGCGGGAGCTCACCGACCCGACGCGGTTCGCCGACGACCTCACCCGCCTGCTCGCCGCCGTCGCGGAGGGGCCGGACCGGTCGCTGGGCGAGCTGACGCCCTTCACCGCCGTGCCGGTCACGGGGGCCGTCGCGCCGCCCGCCGCCGGGTCCGCCGCGTCGTCCCCGGACGCCGCGGACGCCCCGTCCGCCGCGGCCCCTCTGCCCGCCGCCACCGCGCCGAAGGCCCCGTCCACCGCGGACGATCCGATGATCGCGCAGGTCACCACCATCTGGGAGGCCGTGCTCGAGCTGTCGCCGATCGAACCGCACGACGACATCTTCGACCTGGGCGGCCACTCGCTGACGATCACCCAGATCATCTCCCGGATGGAGCAGCAGCTCGGCGTGGAGATCTCGCTGGACGACTTCTTCGACAACCCGACCGTCGCGGGCGTGGTGGCGGTGGTGCGCGGATGACCGTCACCACCTCCGAGCGCGGGCACGCGCCGCCCCTGGAGGAGCCGGCCGACGAGGACCTCTCGCTGCTGCTCTCCGTCCGGGCCTTCGAGCTCAAGCTGCTGGAACTGTTCGGCCAGGGCATGCTCAACGGCACCACCCACACCTGCCTGGGACAGGAGTACATCCCGGTGGCCCTGCGACCGCTGCTGCGGCCGGACGACCACGTCTTCAGCAACCACCGCGGCCACGGCCACTACCTGGCGCGCTTCGAGGACTACGAGGGCCTGCTCGCCGAGATCATGGGCCGGCGCGGCGCGGTGTGCGGCGGGGTCGGCGGCAGCCAGCACATCCGCCGGGACCGCTTCCTGTCCACCGGGGTCCAGGGCGAGAGCCTGCCGGTGGCGTGCGGGGTCGCGCTGCACCTGAGGCGCGCCGAGCCCGGCGCGCTGGCCTGCGTCCACATCGGGGACGGCACCTTCGGCGAGGGCGCCGTCTACGAGGCGCTCAACCTGGCCGCGCTGTGGCGGCTGCCGCTGCTCGTGGTGGTGGAGAACAACGGCATCGCCCAGACCACGCCGGTCTCCGCCAACATGGCCGGCACCGTCGCGGGGCGTGCCGCCGCGTTCGGCATCGACCACGTCCGCACGGACTCGGTGGACCTCGGCGTGATCCGCCGGCTGCTCGCCCCCCGGATCGAGCGGGTCCGCGAAGGGCGGCCGCTGGTCGTGGAGTTCGCCACGCACCGGCTCGGCCCGCACAGCAAGGGCGACGACACCCGGCCCGCCGAGGTCGTCGAGCGGGCCAGGGCGGCGGACTGGTACGGACGGTACGCCGCCCGCTGCCCGGAGCGGTTCGCGCGCCTGGACGCCCGGGCCCGGGCGCACATCGACGAGGTGGCCCGTGACGTGGCCGGTCGGGAGCCGTCATGAGGGTCTCCGAGAACCTGAACACCGCGCTGCACACGGTGCTGGAGCGCGACGCGGGGATGCATCTGCTGGGCGAGGACGTCCTCGATCCGTACGGCGGCGCCTTCGGCGTCACCCGCGGGCTCTCCACCCGCTTCCCGGACCGGGTGCTCACCACGCCCATCAGCGAGAACGCCGTCACCGGTGTGGCGGCCGGGCTGGCGCTGGCCGGGGACGGCGCGGTCGTGGAGATCATGTTCGGCGACTTCGTCACGCTGGCCTTCGACCAGTTGGTCAACTTCGCCGCCAAGTCGGTTTCCATGTACGGCAGTCGGGTGCCGATGCGCATGGTGGTGCGCTGTCCCGTCGGCGGCGGCCGGGGCTACGGCCCGACGCACAGCCAGAGCCCGCAGAAGCACTTCATCGGCGTGCCCCACCTGGCGCTCTACGAGGTCTCGCCGTTCCGGGACAACGCCGAGGTCTTCGCCGAGATGCTGGCCCGTGAGGAGCCCTGCGTCCTGTTCGAGGACAAGGTGCTCTACACCCGCCCGATGGGAGAGGTCGAGCCGCCGTTCACGCTCCAGCAGGACGGCCCCGTCGCCCGGATCGGGCTCACCGACGAGCCGGACTGCGTGATCGTGGCGGGCGGCGGCGTGGCCCACCGCGTGCTGGAGGCGATGCGCGACCTGCTGCTCGAGGAGGAGATCGTCTGCACCCTGGTGGTGCCCTCCCGTCTGTACCCCGTCGAGCTCGACCTCCCCCCGGCCCGGCACGTCTTCGTGGTCGAGGAGGGCACCGCCGGGGGCACCTGGGGCGCCGAGGTGGCCCGGGTGGTCCACGAGCGCCACTGGCAGGACCTCGCACGGCCGGTGACGCTGATCCACTCCGCGGACTCGGTCATCCCCACCGCCCCCCATCTGGAGCGCGAGGTGCTCGTCGGCGCCTCGGCCGTCCACCGCGTCATCCGGGAGACCCTGAGTGGCTGAGCTGTCGATGCCCAAGCTCAACAACAACGACACCGACTACGTGCTGACCGCGTGGCTGGTCGAGGACGGCGAGGCGGTCACCGCGGGCCAGCCGGTCGCGGAGGTCGAGACCTCCAAGGCGAGCCAGGAGGTGGAGGCCGGGTCCGCCGGGACGTTCCGCCGGCTGGCCCGGGAGGGTGCGCGCTGCCTGCCCGGCGAGGTGATCGCGGAACTGGTGGCCGAGGGCGCGCAGCCCTCCCTCCCCCGGCCCGCCGCGCCCGCCGCCGCCTCCGCTTCCGCCACCCCTGCCGCTCCTGCCGCTTCCGCCGCGCGCGGGTCCGGCGGGCCGCTGGTCACCCGGCCGGCGCGGGAACTCGCCGACCGGCTCGGGGTCACCGCCGGCCAACTGGCGGCGCTGGACGTGACGGTGGTCCGCACCGAGGACGTCCAGGCACTGGCCGACGCACAGGCCGCGCCCCCGAACCCCGGGCCCGACACTTCGACGCCGGCCCCGGCGGCCGGGGAACGGCCGGGCGTGCCGCTCACCCGGGTGCAGCAGGCCGTGGCGCGGGCGGTCGAGCTTTCCCACCGCACCGTCCCCACCGCGTACACCGTGGTCCGGATGGACCTCGGTCCCGCCCTGACCCGGGCCCGGGAGCTGACCCGTGAGGTCCGCCGGCCGGTCGGCCTGGCGGAGCTGTTCGTCCAGCGGGTCGCCGCCCTGCACGCCGACTTCCCGCGGTTCTTCTCCTCGATCGACGGCAGCACCGCGATCCCGGCCGAGGCCCCGCACATCGGCGTCACCGTCGACCTCGGCGAGGGGCTGTACGTCCCCTGCCTCCACGACGCCGCGAACCTCACGCTGCGCGAGATCGCCACCCGGCTGACCGCCTACCGGATCGCCGCCACCAAGGGCGGTTTCGACGAACGCGACCTGACCGGCGCCAACTTCGTGATCACCCTGCACACCGACGGGGACGTGGTGCTCGCCATCCCCTTCGTCTTCCCCGGCACCGCCTGCGCGCTGGCGGTGACCGCCCCGTCGGACGGCACCCAGGCCCACATCGGGCTCGCCTACGACCACCGCCTGATCAACGGCCGGGACGCCGCGCTGTTCCTCAAGGCCCTGAAGAACTCCGTGGAGGGGCTCGTCTGATGTCGGCCGTCGAGATGTCCGAAGCCAAGAGAGAACTGCTGCGCCGCCGCCTGGCGCGCCGCGACGTCCAGGTCCAGGGGATACCGCGGCGCGAGGAGGGCAGCGAGCCGGTACTCGCTCCCGCCCAGGAACCGCTGTGGTTCATGGAGCAGTTCGTCCCCGGCACCTCCACCTACAGCGTCGTGCTGTCCGTGCGGCTGCGCGGCCCGCTCGACCCGGCGCGCCTCGGGGAGGCCCTGGCCGAGCTGCCCCGGCGGCACGACGCCCTGCGCCACCGGTTCCCCGCCGACCAGGACGGCCGTCCGGTGGTCCGGGAGCTCGCGGAGTGCGAGGTGCCGCTGGCGTGCACCGAGGCCGCCGACGACGAGGAGACCGCCGCCGCGATCGACGCGGAGAGCGCCTTCCCGCTCGACCCCGCCGAGGGCCCGCTGCTGCGTTCCCTGCTGGTGCGGCGCGGCCCCGAGGACCACGTCCTGACGCTGCTGGTGCACCACCTGGTGGCCGACGGCCGGTCCGCGCAGCTGCTGATGACCGATCTGCTCGCCCTGTACCGGGGTGAGGCGGCGGCCGCTCCCGCCACCCGGTTCTCCGACATCGCGGCCTGGCAGCGCGAGCGGACCCACGACCGCGACAGCGCCTTCTGGCAGGAGCGGCTGGAGGGCCTGCCCCGCCTCGACCTCACCACCGACCGGCCCCGCCCGGCCGTCCAGCGCTTCGACGGCGCTTCGGTCACCCGCACGCTCGACCCCGAACTCACCGCCGCATTGGGCGAACTGGGGCGCGCGCACGGCGCCACCCCCTTCATGACCGTGCTGGCCGCCTTCACCGCGCTGCTGGCGCGGTGCACCGGCCGGGACGACTTCGGCGTGGGCACGCCGGTGGCGGGGCGGACCCGGCCGGAGTTCGAGGACGTCGTCGGCATGTTCGTCAACACCCTCGTGCTGCGCGCCCGGTTGGACGACGACCCGACCTTCGCCGACCTGCTGTCCCGCACCCGGGACACGGTGATCGACGCGCTCGACCACCAGGAGCTGCCCTTCGCCCGACTGGTCGAGGAGCTCAACGTCCCGCGCGATCCCAGCCGTCAGCCGCTGGTGGACGTCCTCTTCTCCCTGCACGACCTGGCCTCCGGCGGCACCGGCGACGCCACCGGCACAGGCGGAACCGGCCCGGGCACCACCGGCGACGCGGCCGGCGAGGGCGCGAAAGCCCTGACGGCCGACGACTTCCCGCTGCCGCCCGGCTCCGCCCGCCACGACCTGGAGCTCTACCTCACCCCGTCCCCGGACGTCGGGCTGAACTGCACTTTCGTCTACAGGACCACCCTCTTCGAGGCGGACACCGTCGCGCGCATGGCCGGGCATCTGGAGACCCTGCTGCGCGCCGCCGTGGCCGGCCCGGACACCCCTGTCAGCCGGCTCCCCCTGCTCGACGACGCCGAACGCGCCCTCCTGGAGGAGTGGAACGCCACGGAGGCGGACTTCCCCGCCGACCGGACGCTGCACGGCCTGATCGAGGACCAGGTCCGGCGCACCCCCGGCGCCACCGCCGTCACCTTCGCCGGCGCCTCGCTCGACTACGCCGCGCTGGACGCCCGGGCCAACCAGGTCGCCCACCGGCTGCGCGCACTGGGCGTCGGCCCCGGCGCACTGGTCGGCGTCTGCGCCGAACGCTCCCTGGAGCTGGTGTGCGGACTGCTCGGCGTCCTGAAGACCGGCGCCGCGTACGTGCCGCTGGACCCCGAGTACCCGGCGGACCGCGTCGCCTTCATGCTGACCGACGCCGACGCCCCGGTGGTGCTCGCCCAGAGCGCCGTCGCCGACGGCGAACTGGGCCCGGCGCTCGGCGCGACCGGCGCGGCCGTCCTCCTGCTGGACCGGGCCGCGGAATGGGACGCCCTCCCCGCGACGGCGCCCGAGCCCGCGGGCGAACCGGACACCGCGGCCTACCTGATCTACACCTCGGGCTCCACCGGACGGCCCAAGGGCGTCCCCAACCGGCACCGGTCGATCGTCAACCGGCTGGACTGGATGCAGAAGCGGTTCCGGCTCACCGCCTCGGACACCGTCCTCCAGAAGACCCCGGCCGGCTTCGACGTCTCGGTCTGGGAGTTCTTCTGGCCGCTGACGACCGGCGCCCGGCTGCTGCTGGCCGCGCCCGGCGGTCACCGCGACCCCGCGTACCTGCGGCAGCTGATCGAGGCCGAGGCGGTCTCCACCGTCCACTTCGTCCCCTCGATGCTGAGCCTCTTCCTCGCCGAGGACGACGTGGCGGGCTGCTCCTCGCTGCGCCGGATCGTCTGCAGCGGCGAGGAACTCCCCGTCGATCTGGCCCTGCGGTGCCTGGACGCCCTGCCCGGCGCCGAGCTGCACAACCTGTACGGCCCGACCGAGGCCGCGATCGACGTCTCGGCCTGGCACTGCACCGAGGAGAACCTGCGCGACCGCGCCCGGGTGCCGATCGGCCTGCCGATCCAGAACGCCGAACTGCACGTCCTCGACGCCCACGGCGAGCCGGTGCCCGTCGGGGTGCCGGGTGAACTGCACCTGGGCGGCGTGCCGGTGGCGGCCGGCTACCACAACCGCCCGGAGCTGACCGCGGAGCGCTTCGCGGACGGCCGGTACCGCACCGGCGACGCGGCGCGCAGGCTGCCCGACGGCAGCGTGGAGTTCCTGGGCCGACTCGACGACCAGGTCAAGCTGCGCGGTCTGCGGATCGAGCTCGGGGAGATCGCGGCGGCGCTGCGCGAGCGGGCCGGCGTCCGCGAGGCCGCGGTCGTGGTCAGCGAGGACCAGCGGCTGATCGCCTACCTGGTCGGCGGACCGGAGGACCCCGCGCAGGCCCGGGAGGCCGTCCGCGGTGTGCTGCCGGAGTACATGCTGCCCTCCGCCTACGTCGCGCTGGACGCCCTGCCGCTGACCCCCAACGGCAAGCTGGACCGCAAGGCCCTGCCCGCCCCCGCGGTCACCACCGCCGAGTACCGCGAACCGGTCACCGGGACGGAGCGGACGGTCGCCGCCGTGTGGGCGGAGGTGCTGGAGCTGGAACGGGTCGGCCTGGACGACGACTTCTTCGACCTCGGCGGGCACTCGCTGCTGGCCATCCAGGCCGTGGCGAAGCTGCGCAAGGCGCTCCCGCCGGGCGGGCGGCAGGTCGGCGTGGTCGACATGTTCTCCTGCCGCACGGTCTCCGACCTGGCCGCGCTCGCCGCGGAGGCGGCCCCCGAGGGACCGCGCCCGCTGCTCCAGCGGCTCACCCCGCCACGCCCCGCCGCCCGGATCAGTTACGTCTGCGTGCCGTACGGATCGGGCAGCGCCATCGTGTACCAGCCGCTCGCGGAGGCGCTGCCCGGCGACGAGGCGCTGTACGCGCTGTCCATCCCCGGCAACGACATCGGTCTCGACGAGGAACCGATGGACTTCGACGAGCTGGCCGAGCGGACCACGGAGGAGATCCTGGCGATCGAGGGCCCGCTGGTGGTCTACGGCCACTGCGGGGTCGGCGCCGCGCTCGCCGTGGAACTGGCCCGCCGGGTGGAGGCCGCCGGACGGGAGGTCGAGGCGGTCTACATCGGCGCGATCTTCCCCTTCGCCCGCCCCGGCGGCGTGTGGAGCCGGCTCGTCCGGCCGGACGTCCTCGACCGGCTGCGCGGCAGCCGCCGCGACCTCGACTCGCTCAAGGCGCGTGGCGTCGACCTGGACGAGCTGGAGCCGGGGGTCGCCGACCGGATCGTCCGCACCATGCGGCACGACTCACGGGCCGCCGAACGGTACTTCACCCGGCTCTTCGACACCCCCGACCGTGAGCGGCTGCGGGCCCCGGTCGTCTCGGTGATCGGCGAACGCGACCCGGCGACCCATATGTACGAGGAACGCTTCCGGGAGTGGCACTTCCTCACCGACACCGCCGCCCTGGTGGTGCTGGACGAGGGCGGTCATTTCTTCCTGCGCTACCGGGCCGAGGAGCTGGCCGACGTGCTCCGCGTCCACACCCGGCTGGACGATCCCCCGCCGCGTGCCGAGGACGACACCTGGTGGGTCCACGAGGTCGCCGCCGCGGGGCAGGACAATGCGCCGGCCGACACGGTCAGGCCCGGCATGGGCCGCTTCCTGACGATCGCGGCGGGCCAGCAGATCTCGCTGATCGGCTCGGCGCTCACCGGCTGGGCGCTGCCGATCACCGTGCTGATGGACTCCGGTTCGATCGCCCAGTTCTCCGCCCTGGCCGTGCTGAACCTCGCGGGTCTGCTGCTCTCGCCGCTGGCCGGGGCGATCGTGGACCGGGGCAGCCGGCGGAAGGTGATCCTGCTCGCCGACGTCGCCTCCACGGTGGTGACGGCGGTGCTCGCGGTGCTGGTGCTGAGCGGTGGTCTGCAGCAGTGGCACACCTACGTGCTGGTCGCCGGCCTGTCCGTCACCAGCACCTTCCAGCGGCTCGCCTTCGGCTCGGCGGTGCCGCAGCTGGTCCCCAAGCACTTCCTGGGACACGCGATCGGGGTGACCCAGCTGACCAACGGCGTGGCGCAGCTGGTCGTGCCGCTGGTGGCGGCCGGGCTGCTCAGCCTGATCGACCTGGGCGGCATCGTGCTGATCGACGTGGCCAGCTACGCGTTCGCCATCGTCACGGTCGCACTGGTCCGCTTCCCGAACACGCTGCCGTGGCGTCCCAGGGAGCCGCTCACCACCGAGATGGCCAAGGGGTTCTCCTACACCTGGCGGGACCGGGGTCTGCGGTCGATGCTCGGCTTCTTCGCCGTCCTCAACCTCTTCCTCTCCCCGCTGATGCTGCTGGTCTCCCCGCTGGTGCTCTCCTTCGCGAGCCTGACCGAGGTGGGAACCATCTCCGTCGTCTCCGGCCTCGGGGTGCTGCTGGGCGGCGCCACCATGGCGGTGTGGGGCGGCCCGAGCGGCAACCGCTTCCGGGTGGTGCTGGGGACCACGGTCTGCATGGCCGCGGGCGGTCTCCTGGTGGGTCTGCGGCCGTCCCTGGTGACGGTGGGCGTGGGGGCCTTCGCCCTGACCTTCTTCCTCACCCTGATGAACAGCGTCTACACGACGATCGTCCAGCTCAAGGTGCCGTTCCGGTACCACGGCCGGGTGTTCGCCCTGAACACGCTGGTGGCCTGGTCGACGCTGCCGATCGGCATGGGCCTGATCGCTCCACTCGGCTCCGGTCTCTTCGACCGCCTCCTCACCGAGGACGGCGCCCTGGCCTCCACGGCGGGGCTGCTGGTCGGCACGGGTCCGGGCCGCGGCATCGCCCTGATGTTCGTGCTCTGCTCCGCGGCGATGGCCCTGGTGGTCGTCGGCGCCCTGCGGATGCCGCGGCTCCGTCACTTCGACACCGAGATGCCGGACGCGGTCCCGGACGACCTCCTCGGGGTGGAGACCCTGAAGGAGCGCCGGCACACGGCAGGGCTCTGACGCGGGGGCGTGCGGGCCCGGCCCGCACGCCCGCCGCGGGAGGGTGCGGGCGGGTCAGCGCGTGGCGCGGTACGCGGCCGCGATCTGCCGCACCACGACGTCCGGGTGGGACATCATCACCACGTGGGAGGCGCCCTTGACCTCGACGGTCCTGCTCCGGGCGCGTTCGGCCATGAACCGCTGCAGGGCCGGCGGGATGACCCGGTCGGCGCCCGCGACGACGTACCAGGACGGCAGGGTCCTCCAGGCCGGGACCCCACTGGGCCCCGACAGTCCGTTCAGGCTGCCCGGCCGCTGGGAGACGGCCATCACCCGGGTGGTGGAGCGCGGCAGGTCCGCGGCGAACACCTCGTGGAACTTCGCCGGGTCGATGTACCCGTCGGCGTCGGTCCCGCCGGGCAGCGGCCGGGTCACCAGCGCGCCCTCCAGCCTGCTGCCGGGGAACCTGCGCGCCAGTTGCAGCGCGTTCTCGCCTTCGTCGGGCGCGAAGGCGGCGGCGTAGACGAGGGCCTTCACGTGGTCGTGGCCCCGGGCGGCGTTGGTGATCACCTCGCCGCCGTAGGAGTGGCCCACCAGGATCACGGGGCCGGGCAGCGTCGCGAGGATGCTGGACAGGTACGCCGAGTCACCGGCGAGGTCCCGCAGCGGGTTGGCCGGTGCGAGGACCTGGTGTCCTGCCTCCAGCAGCCCGGCGGTCACGGCGTTCCAGCCGGAGGCGTCGGCGAAGACGCCGTGGACGAGCACGACGGTCGCGCCGGTGGCCCGCCCGGCCGCCTCGTCCGCGACGGCGGGCGGCGCGGTGCCGGGCCTCGAACCGGTGCCGGCTGCGGAACCGGCGCCGGCTGCGGAACCTGCGCCGTCGCCGTCGGAGGCGTGCGCGGCGGCGCCGAACGTGAGGGCGCCGCCCGCCCCGATCAGCCCGCCGAGCACGCGGCGACGGGAATGGCCTTCGGAAGTCATCGGACGGGGTCCTTTCGTCGGAGGTCGAGGGGCGAGCGGCCGAACGGGCGGGTTCCTGACCCGGTCCGCCGGACCTCTGCGCCGCCCACGTCGGCCGGCACGGGACGACTCCTGGTCACGGCCTTCGCAGGACTCCGATCGTTCACGCCGTCGGCGGTTCGTCGACCCGGCGCGCCGAGGGGACTCCTGGCGTTCACCCCGCGACGACCGAACGGCCGAGGCGGTGCCATCCTCGACGGGTGTCCTCCTCATCTCACGTGGGTGCCGTGTTCTTCGACGTCGACGGCACGCTGGTCCCCGGCACCAGTTCCTCGGTCTTCCTGGCCGGCTTCCTCGGTCACCACGACGAGCTGGCCGCGGCGGAGGACGCCTACGCCGCGGGCGAGCTGGACAACCGGCAGGTGTCCGAGCTGGACGCGAAGGCCTGGGCGGGGGTGACCGGGGAGCAGGTCTCCCGCCTGCTCGACGCGCTGCCCCTGGTGGCGGGCATCGCGGAGACCGTGAGCTGGTGCCGCAGGAACCGGCTCGCCCCGGTACTGGCGACCCTTGCCTGGTGGCCGGTCGGCAGCCACCTCACCGGCCGCTTCGGTTTCCACGCCTTCGGCGGCCCCCGGCTGGAGGTCGTGGACGGCCGGTTCACCGGCCGGGTCGCCCACCACTTCGACGAGTACGACAAGCGGGATCTCGCCCTGGCCCAGGCGCGGGACCTGGGGCTCTCCGCCGCCTCGTGCGGGGCCGTCGGGGACAGCCGGTCCGACCTGCCCCTGTTCGCCTCCGCCGCGGTGAGCGTGGCGTTCAACGCCTCGGGCGCGGCGCGGGCGTCCGCCACCGTGGCGGTGGACGGCCACGACCTGCGCGCGGTGCTCCCCGCGCTGGACCGCCTGGTCACAGCCGTGCCGTGAGGGTCCCGGAGATCGCGCTCCCGTACGGCACAACCCGCACCGCCGGCAGCCCGACGTCATACCGCAGGAGGAGAGGGCCGTCCCGCCGTCAGCCTCCGGAGGGCACCGGGAACGGGCACCTGGAGGGACGGTCCGTGGCCCCGGCGGGCGTCAGGATGGTCAGGTCCCACAGCAACAGCCCTCAGGAGTGCAGTCACGTGACCACCACCGCCCACCGAACCACCGCAGTGGCCGCCCGCGCCACGGAGCTGTCCAAGGTCTACGGACAGGGCGAGACCCAGGTGGTCGCGCTCGACCGAGTCACCGTGGAGTTCCGGCAGGGCGAGTTCACCGCCATCATGGGCCCGTCCGGTTCCGGCAAGTCGACGCTGATGCACTGCGTCGCCGGCCTCGACACCTTCAGCGGCGGCTCCGTGCGGCTCGGCGAGACCGAACTCGGCGCCCTCAAGGACAAGCAGCTCACCAGGCTGCGCCGCGACAAGGTCGGTTTCATCTTCCAGGCGTTCAACCTGCTGCCGACCCTGACCGCGATGGAAAACATCACCCTGCCGATGGACATCGCCGGCCGCCGGCCCGACAAGGAATGGGTGGAGCGGGTCATCGACATGGTCGGGCTCTCCGGGCGGCTGCACCACCGTCCCGCCCAGCTGTCCGGCGGCCAGCAGCAGCGCGTCGCCGTCGCCCGCGCGCTCGCCTCCCGGCCCGAGATCGTCTTCGGCGACGAGCCGACCGGCAACCTCGACTCGCGCTCCGGCGCCGAGGTGCTGGGCTTCCTGCGCCACTCCGTGCGGGAGCTGGGCCAGACCGTCGTGATGGTGACGCACGACCCGGTGGCGGCCTCGTACGCGGACCGCGTCGTCTTCCTCGCCGACGGGCGGATCGTCGACGAGATGCTCGCCCCGACCGCGGACGGCGTGCTGGACCGCATGAAGGCGTTCGACGCCAAGGGCCGCACGAGCTGATCCCTGCCGGGCCCGCCTCACCGAGGCCGAAGCCGAAGCCGCACGCGAGGCCGAGGCCGAACGCCGAGGCCGAAGCCGAGGCAGGGGCCCCACAGCGAAGCCCTGGCGAAGTTCGCAGCGAAGCCCGAGGGGCGTGCCCGAACCCGGCCCGCTCCCGTCACCCCGTCCGGCCCGCGTCGACCGCGGACCCGGACGCCCCACCACCTGGACACCCACATGTTCCGTACCGCCGTGCGCACCGTCCTCGCGCACCGGACCAGACTGCTGATGACCGTGCTCGCCGTGATGCTCGGCGTGGCCTTCGTCTCCGGCACCCTGCTCTTCACCGACACCCTCTCGAACGCCTTCCGGAGCCAGTCCGCCAAGAGTTACGACGACGTGGCGGTGGCCGTGACCTCCTACGGCGACCCCGACGACCCCGAGGCCGACCCCGGCGTCCCGCAGAAGACCCTCGACAGGATCCGGGCGCTGGACGGCGTGGCCGCCGCGTACGGCCGTGTCGACGGCTTCGCCGGTGTGGCCGACCCCGACGGCAAGCTCATCGACGGCGCCTTCGGCAGCCCCAAGGGCTCCAACTTCGCCCCGGGCGAGGACGGCAAGGACCCCCGCTACACCTTCACCCAGGGTTCCGGCCCGCTGAAGGCCGGACAGATCGCCCTGGACGAGGGCACCGCCGGCAAGGGCGGCTACCAGGTGGGAGACCGCGTGCGCGTCGCCACCAACGGGCCGGTCAGGACGTTCACCCTCAGCGGCGTCTTCACCACCGACGACGGCGAGGTGAAGGCCGGCGGCAGCCTCGTCCTCTTCGACACGGCGGTCGCCCAGCAGCAGTACCTCGAGGAGGGCTGGTTCAGCGACGTCACCGTCGTGGCCGCCCCGGGCGCCGACGACGAGGAACTCCTCGACGCCGTCGAGCCGCTGCTGCCCGCGTCCGCCGAGGCCGGCACCGGCCAGAAGCTCGCCGAGGAGCAGGCGAAGGAGATCGAGTCGGGTCTCGGGGCCCTCAAGCAGGTCCTGCTGGGCTTCGCCGGCATCGCGCTCTTCGTCGGCGTCTTCCTGATCTCCAACACCTTCTCGATGCTGGTCGCCCAGCGCACCAAGGAACTCGCGCTGATGCGCGCCGTCGGCGCCTCCCGCAAGCAGATCACCCGCTCGGTCCTCGTCGAGGCGGCGGTGGTGGGCGCGGTCGCCTCGGCGGTCGGCTTCGCCGTCGGCATCGCCCTGGCACTCGGGCTGCGCTCGGGCATGTCCGCGTTCGGCATGACCGTCCCGCCGGGGCCGCTGGTCGTGACCGTCACCCCGGTGGCCGCCGCGCTCGCCGTCGGTGTGCTGATCACCATGCTGGCGGCCTGGCTGCCGGGCCGCCGGGCCGCGAAGATCCCGCCGGTGGCGGCGATGAGCAGCGTCCACGCGGTCGCCACCACCCGGTCCCTGGTCGTCCGCAACTCGGTCGGCGCGGTGGTCACCGCGATCGGCGCGGCCGCCATCGTGTGGGGTGCGGGGGTCGGCGGTGACGACGGCAGGATCCGGATCGCGGGCGGCGCGTTCTTCGCGCTGATCGGCGTCATCGTGCTGATCCCGCTGCTCTCGCGTCCCGTCATCGCGCTGATCCGCCCCCTGCTCACCGGCCCGTTCGGCGTCTCCGGCAAGCTCGCCGGACAGAACGCGGTCCGCAACCCCCGCCGCACCGGCGCCACCGCGTCCGCGCTGACCATCGGTCTGACGCTGGTGACCGGCCTGACGGTGCTCGGCGTGACCGTCGGCCAGGCCCTGGACCGGATGACCACGGACAACATCAAGGCCGACTACATGGTGGTGATGGCGAACGGCGGTCCCCTCGACCGGTCGGCGCTGACCGCCCTGGAGAAGGCCGACGGCGTGTCCGCGGTCTCGCCGCAGCAGGCCGTCTCCCTCCAGCTCGGAAGCGCCGGCAAGGACGAGGACACGGCGGACGGGAAGCCCCGCCGGGGCGACTACCTCTCCGCGTCGGCGGTCACCCCGGGGGCCGTCGAGAAGGTCCTGCGCATCGACGTGGTGCGGGGCGACCTGGGCTCGCTCGCCGAGGGGCGCGTCGCGGTCGCCGAGAAGACGGCCGCCTCGAAGGGCTGGAAGGTCGGCACGGACATCCCCGTGACCTTCGCCGACCGCGAGCACGGCACCCTGACGGTCGGCGCGGTCTACAAGGACAGCGAATTCCTCTCCCCCGTCGTCATCGGCACCGACGTCGCCGACGCCCACGAGGCGAAGCCGTACATCCCGCAGATCTTCGTCACGATGGAGGGTGGCGAGTCCGCGGCGAACGAGAAGGCCCTGGCCCACGCCCTCGGCGACAACCCGGCCATCACGATGATGGATCACCAGGACATCCGCGACCAGTTCGGCGGCATGATCAACCTGCTGCTCAACATCCTCTACGGCCTGCTCGCGATGGCCCTCCTCATCGCCGTCCTCGGCGTGGTCAACACCCTGGCGATGTCGGTCTTCGAGCGTCAGCAGGAGATCGGCATGCTCCGCGCGATCGGCCTCGACCGGCGCCGGGTCAAGCGGATGGTCCGGCTGGAGGCCGTGGTGATCTCCCTGTTCGGAGCGCTCATCGGCGTCGGCCTCGGAGTCTTCCTGGGCTGGGCGATCGGCCAGACCGTCAAGTCGTCGATCCCGGGTTACGAGCTGGTCCTGCCCTGGGACCGGATCGCTCTCTTCCTGGTGGCCGCCGGCCTCGTCGGGGTCCTCGCCTCGCTGTGGCCGGCCCGCAGCGCGGCGAAGCTGAACGTGCTGGACGCCATCAAGACGGACTGACCACCGCCCTGCGGCGCGCGGGGCCGGGCCCTTCACCTGAGTGAAGGACCCGGCCCCTCCGCCGTCGCGGGCAGGCCGCGTCGAGGCCGTGGACGTGGGCGTGGGCGTGGGCGTCCGTCAGAACTGGAACACGAGGTTGCTGCCGACCGCGGCCTCGCAGTCGTTGCCGTACGTCTTGGTGAAGTACACCGGCTGCAGCCGCCAGGTCCCGGTCACCGTGATCGTGACGGGCAGCCAGACCCCGGGGCAGCCCATGCCGGAGGCACGCGGGAGCTGGTCCAGCTTCCCGTTGACGGCGGCGATCTTGGCGCAGGCGTCCTCCGGCTTGGGATGCGTCCCGCCGGCGGGCTCGCACAGGAGCGTCACCTGCTTGTTCAACGAGCCGCTCCAACTCGAGCCGCTCCTGGTCATGGTCAGGCTCGACAGCGCGGCGGCACCGGCCGCCGACCCCTCGGTCGCCGACGCCGCGCCGGACGCGGCGGTGGCGTTCCCGGCCGCCGCGGCCGGGACGACGGACCCGCCGGTCGCCAGGACCCCCGCGGCCAGCAGTACTCCCAGTCTCGTTCTCATGCTCGTACGTCTCCGATCGTCGTACTCATGTGCCGTCACCTGCGGATGTCAGGGGCGGTCGGGTCAGAACCGGAACACGTAGCCGCTGCGGAACCCGGCATCGCAGTCGCTGCCGTACGTCTTGGTCCAGTACACCGGCTGCAGCCGCCAGGTACCCGTCACCGTGACCGTCGTGGGCATCCAGACGGGCGGACAGGCAGCACTCCCGACGGGCTGAAGCTTGTCGAACTGGCCATCGACGGCCAGGAGTTGGGCGCAGGCGTCGGCTGCGGTGGGGTGGGTCCCGCCGGTGGGCTCGCACTGGAGGGTGACCTGCCTGGCCGGCAGACCGCTCCAACTCGACCCGCTCTTGGTGATGGTCAGGCTCGACAGCGCGGCCGCGCCGCCGCCCGACGCCCCCGACGAGGACGCGCCGGCCGCCGCGGCCGGGACGACGGACCCGGCGGTCGCCAACACTCCCGCGGCCAGAAGCACCCCAAGTCGCTTTCTCATACCTCTCCGATCGTCGCTTCGGTGTGCCCCACCACCACCAAAGTCGTGCAGCACACGGCACCCCACAAGTGGGCCGTCGGCCACCTTGCGGTCCCGACGTCCCGGCCTGTCGGACGCCTCCGCCAGACTCCGGCCATGGACGACAACACCTTCTGGCAGCTCATCGATGCGTGCCGCCCCGCGGGCCCCGACCCGGACGGCCACGGGCTCGCCGCCGCCCTGACGGACCGGCTCGGGAAAGGGCCGGTCTACGCCGTGGTCGGTTTCGCCGAGCAGCTGTCCTGGGCCCTGTACCGGTTGGACCGCAGGGAATACGGCGAGGCCCTGTCGGGCGACGGGTTCCTCTACACCCGTGCCGCGGTCGTGGCGGCGGGCCGCGCGGAGTACGAGGACGTGCTGCGGGACCCGCGGCGGTTCACGCCGTACGCCGACGGCCTTGTGTGGGCCGAGGCCCTGCTGTACGTGCCCGACGATGCGTACGAACACCTCACCGGCGAGGAGTGGCACCGCCGCACCCGGTACTCGTTCGAGTCGTACTCCAACGCGGCCGGGTGGGCCGACGCACGGTGAAGGCCCGCCGCACCCGGAGGGCGGCGGGCCTGAATCAGACGGTGCGAGGGATCAACAGGTGCCGTTGACCGCGCCGTTGTAGCCGGTCCACAGGTAGGCGTCGGAGATCCAGGTCCCGTCGCTCAGCCTGTCCCACAGCGAGGTGACGCCGAACCGTCCCTCGTGGCTCGTGCCGTTGCGGGAGCAGGAGACGGTCACGACGGCACCGTCGGCGACCGAGCCGACGACCGCGTACCCGGTGCCGGGCCCGGACCGCTTGTTCACCGTGCCGCCGCCGTTGGCGTCCACGATGCCCTGCGTCAGCCCGAGGGCCCCGTAGTTGGTGAGGGCGCTGCCCGCGCCGCGGGTGGTGGACCCGTGCATCGCGTAGCCGGCGTAGGAGCCGGTGGTGTAGAAGACCCAGCCGCCGATGCCGTGGTCGGCGATCGGCACGTACGCGTTGTTCTGGCGCAGGCCGAAGTGGACGTGGCGGCCGGTGGCGGAGCCGCCGCAGGCGACGTTGGTGCCGGTGTTGCCGAGGAAGGTCCCCTGCGAGACGGCGGCCCCGTTGGCGTTGATGTGCCCGGTCAGGTGGTAGTAGTCGGAGGCGTAGCCCCGGTCGTGGATGACGCGCACGAAGCCGGAGCAGAGGGTGTACGCGGCTCCCGCCCGCGCCGCACGGACCGCCTGGTCGCCGCCGGCGAAGTCGACGGAGCTGTAGGGGCCGCTGGCGCCGTCCCACTGGTGGCCGCCGCCGGTCAGGGTCCACGACGCGCCGGTGGACCAGGGCAGTGCCATGCCGGTGCGGAAGTCCCCGTTGGCCAGCGGCTGGACCAGGTTTCCGGAGGAGCCCTCCGCACCGGCGGCCTCGGCGGACGCACCGGCGGAGGCATCGGCGGAGGCGAAGAGCTTCTTCTCGTACGCGGTCACCACGGGTGAGGCCGCGGCGAGGCCGGCGAAGGCCGGTTCGCCGTCGAAGGCGACGGTCCAGGCGCCGCCCTCGGCGCGGGCGACGAAGACGGCTCCGGTGGGCGCCGCTCCCTCCTTCTTCGGCGCCACGACCACCGCGGTGCCGAAGGCCCACGTGCCGCCCTTCTCCCGGGTGATCCTGACCCGCGTCTCCTGGGACGACGCTCCGCGGCCGGTGAGGGCGTTCTGGTTCAGCAGTTTCTCGGTCACGGCCGTGGTCACCGATGTGCGGGGCTCCGCCTGGGCGGTGCCGGGATGCGCCAGACCGACGGAGACGAAGGCGAGGGCCGCGGATATCAGCCCGGCCACGCGTCTGCGATGCAACACCGTTTCTCTCCCTACGTCAGGGGGGTGGTACGCCCGGAGGGCCTAGCGAGGCTAGGGATGCGGAGCTCGCGCGTCCAGAGGGCCGACCTGACGCACCGGACGTGGGCCCGCCCGCTCCTGTCACACTCCGCCGAGCACCGAGACGAGACTGGCCACGGTCACCGTGTTGAAGACGAAGGCGATGGCGGCGTTGGCCGCCACCGTGCGCCGCATCTCCCGGGAGGTCACGGTGACGTCGGTGGTGCCGAAGGTGGTCATGACGGCCAGGGCGAAGTAGACGTAGTCGGCCCACGTCGCACTCTCCTCGCCGGCGAACAGCAGTGCCCGCTCCCCCTCCATCAGGTTGTCGGCCTGGAAGGTGACGGCGAAGGAGAAGAGGACGCACAGCCACGCGACGACGACCAGCGCCAGGGCCGTCACCACCCTCGGCGCCACCGGGAAGGCGGACCCGAGGTAGCCGGGCAGCCAGACCACGGCCACCAGCAGCGCGGCCACCGCGATGAAGATCGACCCTCCGGGGCCCGGGGCGGTCCCGTAGACGTATCGCTGGAGCATCGTCCCGCGCGCCTCGCGCCCGGCCCAGGCACGCAGCCGCTCCGGCGGGGCGGTGGCGAACGCGCTCACGGTGAGGATCAGGTACGGCAGCAGGTACGAGAAGAGCACCAGGACTCCGGTGTCTCCCACCGAGATCAGCCCGTGGCGCCGGTCGAGGAGCAGCAGGACCACGGCAGCGCCCAGCGCGACGCTGCCGCTCATGAGGTCCCGACGGCGTTCCGAGAGCCAGTACTGCACGGCGCGCTCCCCTCACTCCCCTCCGGATCGATCCGCGTGATCCGGTGATCCGCGCGATCCGCGTGATCCGCGTGATCCGAAGATACGGGGCGAAAAGGGAGGAAGCGCCGGTCGCCGCGCTGCCCGCGCGCACCCGCGCCGACGTGCGCGGCGTCCGTGGGTCAGCGTGGGGTGAGCAGGCAGAACTCGTTGCCCTCCGGGTCGGTCATGACCCTCCAGGGGAGCCCGGACTGGTCGATGCCGGGGTCGCTCCCGCCCAGTGCCCGCAGCCGGGCCTCCTCCGCGGCCAGGTCGTCACCCTTGTACGGGGCGACATCGACGTGGACGCGGTTCCACCCGCTCTTGGCGTCCGGCGTGCGGACGAACTCCAGGTAGGGACCGACGCCCTTGGCGGAGCGCAGGCTCGCGTGGTCGTCGGCGACCTCGTGCACCGTCCAGTCCGTCGCCGCGCCCCAGAACCGGGCCATCGCCCGCGGGTCGGCGCAGTCGACCACCACCGCGGCGATCGGCCCGGTGTCCCCGTAGACCGGGCGGGGCTCCAGCACGCAGAACTCGTTGCCCTCCGGGTCAGCCATCACCGTCCAGGGGACGTCGCCCTGGCCCACGTCGGCGAGCGTGGCGCCGAGGGCCCGCAGTCGCTCGACCAACTCCGCCTGGTGGGCGGGCGAGGTGGTGGCCAGATCGAGGTGCACCCGGTTCTTCACCGTCTTCGGTTCCGGGCGGGCGATGATGTCGATGCAGACGGCCGTGGGGTCGGGGTAGGCGAAGCCCACGGGTTCGAGATTGGTCACGCCGGGCCCCTCGCTGTCGATGCCCCAGCCGAGCACCTCGGCCCAGAACCGGCCGAGCGCGGAGTCGTCGTGGGCCTTCTTGGTGATCTGCACGAGTCTCGTAGCCATGCGCAGATACTAGAAGCCGCCCCCACTGCCGCGCCGCCGCCCCACGAAGCCGTCTCGAAGTGCGCGCACTCCCACGCCTCGCGAACCTCACGCGGAGAACCCGACGGGGCCGGTCCGGTCGGTGGCCGAGCAGGTCCGAGGTCAGCCCGTGCCGAACCACGCCTCCGCGAGCGAGGGCAGGGTGTCCTCGGCGGGCGCGGGGAGTTCCCGCAGGTACCAGGGCAGGTTGCTGTACACGTGCAGCAGTGTGTAGGCCATGAGCGCGTGCGGCGCAAAGCCGTGGCCGTAGACGCCGGTGAGCCGGGTCAGCAGGGTCGGGTCGCCGCGGGTGACGAACAGGCCGGCACCGACGAAGTCGTAGGCGCGGTCGCCGATCATCGCGGGCTCGAAGTCGCACAGTCCGGTCAGGCGCCATCCGTCGGGGTCGACCAGCAGGTGCTGCCGCATGACCTCGGTGTGCAGCAGGGAGGGCCGCGGGGCTCGCGGCAGCGGAACCGAGGCGAGGAAGTCCGGTATCTGGTCGAGCCAGGGCGTGGACGGTCCGCGCGCGGACTGCCGCCGCACCGCGCCGGCCCTCTGACGGTCCAGGAAGGCGCCCCAGTCTCCGGGGCCGAGGACGTCCCCCAGCTGATCGGTGCCGAGGGAGTGCAGCACCGCGAGCATCTCGCCGATCTCGGCGACGAGCCGTTCACGGTCCCGCCGGGGGACGTCGCCCCAGCAGTGGGCGAGGCTCTCGCCGCGGAGCCGGGACATCAGGACGTACCGCCAGCCGTTCTCGTACGGCCCGGAGTCCCGCACCGTGGGCGTCGGCACCGGCAGTCGTCCCTGGACATGGGTGAGGACGCGGCCTTCGGCGATGCCGTGCCGGGCGGCGGCCGTGGGGAAGAGCTTGAGCACGTGGTCGTCGCCCACCGCGTACACCGGCTGCGATCCCTCGGGGAAGCGGACCAGTGCGGCGCCGGGAAAGCCGAGGCGTGCGCAGAGGTCCTCCGCCGCGGGACGCATCACGCTCTCGTCGCGGACCACGGAGTCCCACGCGTCGTCCGTCTCCACCACAGGCAGCATGATCGGGACCGTAGGCCACGGGCGATCACGCGGCAACGGTGTTTCGCGGGCGCGGGCGCGGCGCTCCGACGCCGTAGGGGCGGCGGGCCTCCGCGGCATGTCGGGGGAAGCCGCCCACGTCACGCGGTGGCTCCGGCTCCCCGGGGCGTCGGACGCAACGAGGAGGCGCCGACGACGACCAGGAGGATCAGCACCGCGGGGATGCCGAGGGCGGTCGGCAGTCCGGTGACGGTGCTGACCGCGCCGATCACCAGCGGCCCCACGAGGAACCCCACGTAACCGAGGCTGACCACGAGGGACAGTGCCGCCCCGGTGCGGGCCGGGTCGCGTTGCGCCGCCGCCATGTAGACCTGCGGGGCTATGCAGGACATGCCGGCCCCCAGGCAGGCGAAGCCGACGACCGCGGCGACCGGATGCCCGATCAGGAGGGCGGCGATCATGCCGGCCGAGGCGAGCACCCCGCACCCGCGGACGAGTCGCACGGGCCCGAAGCGCGCTGCCAGGCCGTCGCCGAGCAGCCGTCCGACCGTCATCGCTACCGAGAACGCCGCGAAGGCCGCGGCGGCGAAGGCCGGTGTACTGCCCAGGCTCTCGTGCAGGTAGACGGCGCTCCAGTCCGCGGCCGTGCCCTCCCCGACCAGCGTGCACATGGCCAGCCCGCCCAGCAGGAGGAGGCCGGCCGGCTGCGGACGCCCACGCCCGCGCCCGATGGAGGACTCGGGGTCCGCGGCGGCCGGCGGGGCGGTTTCTCCTCGCAGGGTCCAGGCGATCGCCCACAGGGCCAGCGCCAGGACCACGGCGCCGACCGCGGCGAACGTCGCTTCCGGGCTCACGTCCTGGTGCGCGAAGGCGCCCCCGGCCGCGGCCCCGAGGAAGCCGCCGATGCTGTACACGGCGTGGAACGACGTCACGACGGGACGGCCCCAGGCCCGCTGGACCTCCATCCCGTTCGCGTTCATCGCGATGTTCAGCGTGCCGTGCACCAGCCCGAAGACGAACAGTGCCGCCATGAGCGAGGCCAGCGACGGCATGAACGCGGTCGGGCCGAGCAGGACGCCCTCCAGCAGCGCCGTCGGGACAAGGACCCGGAAGCTGCCCCAGCGGTCGACGAGCCGTCCCAGTCCCAGCATGCCCGCGATGGCGCCCACGGCGAACGCCAGCAGGGCGAGGCTCAGCTCCCCGTCGCTCAGACCGAGTTCGGACTTGATCGCGGGAATGCGGCTCGTCCAGCAGCCCAGGGTGGCGCCGAAGAGCAGGAAGTACAGCGCCGTGGCCACCCGCCCGCGGAGGAGAGCGCCTCTTCGTATGTCGTCACGGCTCACGCCTGCGTCCTCCGCTCGACTGCGTCTTCGCCACCGGACCGCCTACCGCGACCGTGGCGATCGGCCGGGACGGCGCAACTCCCGCCTGCGAACAGCTGATCGGAACGCCCCGTCAGCCGGGTCCCTACCCCGCAGCGCGGACGAGTGCACCCGAAGCCCGGCACTCAGCCCCCGACCAGGGCGACGAGCTTGATGAAGACCAGGTCGGGGTCGGTGGTGAGGTCCACGACCTCGTCGAGATCCTCGACCTGGCGGTCGCCGGCCAGCACGAAGAAGCCGTTGGCGAGGAACGCGCGCTCGGCGGTATCGGCCTGGCGCTCCCAGTCGATACGGCGAGGCTCCCGGAGGAGGTAGCCGTTCAGTTCCGTCTCCGCGTCGTCGGGGCGGACGAGACCGTTGAAGCGGTGGGTCGGATGCGCGTTGTGCCGAGCGACCTCCTCGCGGACCCGCAGCCTGATCAGCTGCCGTACGGTCATCGTCCCCGGGAGCCCGGTGACCTCCCACTCGGTGAGCGGCCTGCCCGCCGCGGTCTCGTCCCGGAACGTCACTGTGGCCATCAGGCACCTCGCTCGATCTGCGTGAGGATGGACTTGTCGGTGATCTCCGTGTCGGCGGCCAGCAGGAACGCCTTGCTGAGGATGAGCGAGAGCCGTTCGTCCTCGAAGGGCAGGAACACCGTGCCGACACCCTTGCCGCGTGAGGGGACGACGCAGAGGTAGCTGTTGTCCGGTTCCATCAGGATGTTGGCGGAACCGAGGTGGATCCGGTACGTCCGCAGGTCTCCCCGGACCACCAGGAAGCGGCCGTCGATCGAGCACCGGTCGGCGATCCGCAGGCGCGGCAGGATCCGTTCGAGGACGTCGCGACGCGCCTCGGCGCTCTCGGTGAGCTCGGCGAAGCCGGCCCGCTCCCAGTAGGCCCGTTCGCGGCCGCCGGCCGTCCAGTCGGGGTCGGCGGCGATCGAGGTGACGCCCACGAAGAGGTCCACGTCGCGCATGACCTCGCTGAACACCAGCGGCGGCACGTCGGCGAGCGGGGCCTGGCGCCAAGCGCCGTCCACGCGGCGGTCGAAGCGCACCTGGTCGGTCGAGGCGAGTTCGTCCTCGCCCGACCAGTCGGCCCAGGTGTGGAGGAAGCCGGCACGCCACTCCCCTGCCGCGAGGGTCCGTTGCGCCTCGTCGCTCCCCCCGCCGTCCCAGGGGCCGAGCAATGCGCTCTTCCATCCGCGGGCCCGGAAGAGGGCGAACATCCGGCGGTAGCGGACGAGGTGCGCGGCGAAGCGGTGGGAGTGGACGCGGGTCTCCTCCTCGGCCGGGGTGAGGCGGTAGATCTCGCGGAACGCCTGCTTGAAGGGCTGCCGGACGCACCGCTCGGTGATCAGGTCCCGCCAGGCGCGCACGGTCTCCGGCTCGGAGCGGATCGGGTGCCACAGGCGTACGGAGGCGTCCTCCGGGGCGTCGGGAAGGTCCTCTCCCGCTTCCGGGAGGACGGCCTGCCACTGCCCCGGGGACACCTCGATCTCCCAGATGAGCCGGCGCACCAGGGTCCTGGCGACGGGGTGCCCGGCCAGGTCGGTGCGCCACCAGCCGTAGGGGTGCACCGCGTCGACGCCGAATCCGCCCTCCAATGCCCGCACCAGCGTCGCCAGTTGGGCGTTGACCCGCTTGACCGTGTCGCGCAGCTCCTTGACCGGCGCGGGGTGGTCGCGCCGGACCGGCGCCGGTGTGGCGCGCAGCGGGCGGCCGCCCTTCTCCCAGGTGAGTGTGGCGGTGTCGGTGACCGTGACGACGGCCTGGTAGTCACCGACCGTCCGCCGCAGGACGCCCACCGCCGCCGAGCCGCCGACGGAGTCCGTCTTGAAGTCCTCCGGCGCCGGCAGCCGCAGGGCCACGTCGGTGCGTTCGGCCAGGGCCGCGTCGGCCTTCTTGAGCATCTTGTCGAGCTGCTTGGGCACGCCCGCGTGCCGGACGGTCCGGCGCACGGTGCGCAGGGCCGTCAGCAGCTCGGGCGTCGGGAACTCCTGTGCGGCGCGCACCACTTCGTACAGGAGGGCTTGAGAGGGGAGGGTCCTGGCGGCCGTGGGCGCGAGGGAGACGCCGGGCAGCAGCCGCTCGAACAGCTCCGGCAGCCAGGGCTCGTCGCGTTGCAGCGCCACGCGCAGGGCCTGTCCGAGCGTGGTGACCTCGCGGTCCGTGAACGCCTTGTCCGCCCGGTAGGGGATCCGGCCCTCCCGGACGGCGTCGGTGCGGTCGGCCGCGGCTTCCAGCGCGCGGCGGGCGAACGCCGCGTAGGCGGGGTTGTCGGCCGATCTGCGCCAGGCGTGGACGGACGTCGGGGTCGGCCGGTCGTCCCGGTCCGCCACGGACGCCGAAACTCCTCGGGGCAGGGCGGAACCGGCGACGACGGCGATCTCCTCCGCGACGATCGTGTCCACGTTCCGGGACAGGTGTTCCACCGCCAGGCGCAGTTCCTCCTCGCCGGTGAAGTGGGCGAGGGCGAGGAACGCGTACGGCTGGCGCAGTGTGTCCTTGCTCAGCCAGAGCCGGACCAGGGCACCGGCCGGTCCGGACACGTCGGGCAGAGGTCCGGTGCAGTTCTCCAGGGCGTCGAGGCCCCAGGCGAGGTCCACCCAGCCCCGCTGCTCGTACCGTTCAGCCAGTGCTTCGAGCATCTCGCGGCAGGCGGCGGGCGTGAAGCGGGGCCGGCGCTGCTCGGCGGCCTGCTCCACCGCGAGGCGGACCGTTCCTGTCCTGGGGGCCTCCAGGGCGGCCACCCGCTGGGCGGCGGCGAGCAGGCCGCCGAGCTCCTCGTCGGACACCTGCGAGAGGTCGACACGCCGGTGCAGCTCCTCCGGCGGGACGCCGGCGTCGGTCAGGGCGCGCATCAGTCGGGCTGCGAGGTCCATCAGGCGTCCCTCCCGATCTGCCGGAGGATCGTCCCGTCGGTAATCTCGGTGTCGGCGGCCAGCAGGAACGCCTTGCTGAGGATCAGGGAGAGCCGTTCGTCCTCGAAGGGCAGGAACACCTTGCCGGCGCCCCTGCCGGGTGAGGAAACGACGCACAGGTACGCGTCGTTCGGCGCCATCAGGATGTTGGCCGAGCCCAGGTGGATCCGGTACGTCCGCAGGTCTCCCCGGACCACCAGGAAGCGTCCGTCGATCGAGCACCGGTCGGCGATCCGCAGGCGCGGCAGGAGGCGTTCCAGCGTCTCACGGCGGACCTCGGCACTCGCCGTCAGGGCGCCGAAGGTGGCCGTCCGCCAGTAGCCGCTCCAGCGGTCCTCGCCCCGGTCGCTCCAGTCGGGGTCGGCGGCGATCGAGGTGACGGCCACGAACAGGTCGACGTCCCGCATCGCCTCGCTGAACACCAGCGGGGGCACCTCCGCCAGCGGCACCTCGCGCCGGCGCCGCCCCTCGCGCCGCTCGAACCGCACCTGGTCGGTCGCGGCGTGGTCGGTCGCGTGGTCGCCGCCGTCGCCGGCGGGCTCGTGGTGGAAGCAGGCCCGCCACTCGCCGTCGCCGAACTCGCCCCACGCCTCCCCGTCGTGACCGCCGTCGTAGGGGCCGAGGAAGTTGGCCTGCCAGCCGCGCTCCTTGAACAGCGCGTAGAGCCGGGGGTAGTGGACGATGTGGGCGGCGAACCTGTTGGAGTAGAGGCGGGTCTCCTCCTCCGCCGGGGTGAGCAGGTAGATCTCCCGGAACGCCTGCTTGAACGGCTGCCGTACCTGTTCGGCGACGAGGAGTTCCCGCCACGCCCTGATCTCCTGGGCCGACGCCAGGATCGGATGCCACAACCGGACGCGCACGGGCTCGCCCTGCGGCTCGGCCGCCGGGGCCGCCGCACGCCAGGCACCGTCCGCGTCCTGGAACTCCCAGATCAGTCCGCGGACGACCGTCCCGGTGACCGGGTGGTCGCGGTAGTGGCGGCACCACTCGTCGTACGGCCATTCACGTCCGGCCGACATCAGCGCCTCGAGGCGGGACCGCTCCGCCGACAGCGTCCCCCGCACCTCCTTGGCCAGGGCCTTCACCTCCCGCAGCGCCTCCGGGAAACCGTCCTTGACCGCCGCGGGGGCCGTACGGGAGGTCCGGCCGTCGGGAGCCGTGAAGGTGAGCCGCACCGTCGCCGCGTCCTCCACCGCCACACGCGCCCGGTGTCCGCCCAGCATCCGCTCGATCGACCCGTCCGGCGCCAGACCGTGGGCGGGCACGCTCCGTTCGACGAGCTGCCCCTGCGTGATCCCCTGCCGTGCGGCGGCCGTCGTCAGGGCCGTGCCGATCTGCTTGCGCAGGGCCCGGTGCCTGATCTGGGACCGCAGGCGCCACAGGACTTCCAGGGCGGCCGGATCGTCGACCTCGGCCAGCGCGTTGATCGCCGCGCCCGCGAGCTTGAGGTCCTCGGCCACGTCGGTCCGGGGGCCGCCGGCCCGCAGGGCGAGCGCGCCGAGGTGGGGCACGGCGGCCGGTCCGCCCGCCAGCGCGCCCGCCCAGACGAGGCCCCGGGCCAGATCCCCGTCGTTCTGGTGCACGAGGTAGTGGTAGTGGTAGTCGTCGGGCATCCACCCGTTGTGCGTGCCGCGCCTCCTGCTGCACAGCGGCTCGTCCTCGGCCAGCGTCCGCAGGATCCCGGTCACCAGTTCGCCGGCCGACGCCGCCTCCATGAGGGTGCGGCAGATCCGCCGCCACCGCTGCGAGGGGCGTGGTCCGGACGGAGCCACGAGGTGCTGGACGAGCTCGGCCAGCTCGGGCGTGGGCCGCGCCTCGGCGCGGTCACGCAGTGCGGCGGCCCACGGGGCGTGCGGCGGGATCAGTCCGTCGGGTATGAGCGCCCTGTCCACGCGCGCGAGCAGTGCGCGCAGCCGCTTGCCGAGCGGTCCGCGCAGGTGCGCGGGCGCCTCACCGCTCATCAGCCTGGTGTGGGCGAGGCGCAGCTGGGGGGCGAGGGCACGGCAGCCGTCGGCGTCGAGCTGCTCGGCCGCGTCCAGGGCCGGCCCCAGGGGGCCGCCGGACCAGTAGTCGATGGCGGTCGCGGTGACGCAGGACAGCATCACCGCGACCTCCTCCGGGTTCCAGCCCCGCACCCGCCTCATCACGGTCCCGAGCTCTGCCTGGTAGTCCCGGGATCGGGGGATGTCGCAGCGGGACGCCTGCATCAGGCACAGGGCCGCGGCCCTGCCCTCCGCGTCCGAGCAGGCCGCCAGCCACCCGTCGATCGCGTCCTGGTTGGCCGCGCGGACCACCAGGATGCGGTCGTACTCCCCCGCCCCGCGCGACGCGGCGAAGGCGTCCCACTGCGGTTCCGTCCGTCGACGTTCCAGGAGGTCGACGAGATCGCGGGCGCGGTCGAGGGCCTCGGTCCTGACGTCGTCGAGCGGGTCGTTGCGGCGGGCCTGGACGGCCAGGGCTTCGTGCAGCATGACGGGATGATGGCAAGGGGGACTGACAACGGGGCCGGTCACGCGGGCAGGTGGCCGAGCGTCCCGCCGTGATCTTCCTCAGGGGCGGGGCAGCAGCACCTCGAGGGCGCCGGTCTCGGTGTCGTAACTGCGCAGGGTGGTGAGCCGGACCGGCAGCGGCGGCGCGGGCAGCAGATCGTGGACCCGCCGGCCGGCGAACGCGCCGGGCCTCCGGCTGCGTCCCAGGGTGACGTGCGGGGACCAACGCCCGGGTGCGTGCAGGGGGTTGAGCGCCTGGGGCGGACTGTCCGCGGTCACCGCCTCCCACACCCGGCGGTGCAGGCCGGCCAGCGCGTCGTCGCGGTCCAGGGCCCAGGCGAGCACCGAGGTGGGGCGTTCGAAGCGGACGACCCCGGTGAACCGCACCGGCAGCGGCAGCGCGGCGGCCACCTCGGCGAGCTCCCAACGGATCGGGGCGGTCAGCTCCGGGCAGGTGGCCAGGGTGAGGTGCGGGCTGTTGGTCGGCGACCGGTGGCGCGCCTGACTGGGCAGCCCCGCGTCCGCGAGCCGCCGCCATGCCTCACGGACCGCAAGGTCCGCCGACTCGTCCAACAGAAGCTCGACCGTGCGCACCACCGCAGGGTACCCATGGGGTACTCACGGGGCCGGCACCCGTCCGTCCCGCACCACGGGGCCCGGCCGTCCGGGCGGTGCCGGTGGCCTCACTCCTTGTGCGGCGGCCAGAAGTAGTACGAGTCGAAGGGGCCGCCGCTCACATGGACGAGTTGGACGAATCCTGCGGCGACCACCTCGGGTGAGCCGAGGTTCCTGGCGTCGACGCAGATGCCGTTCACCTTGTACTCGGGCTCCAGACGCGACCGGAGGAAGCCCGCCGGGTCCGCCGTCAGCGCCTCCCGGTCCTCTTCACGGACCTCGACCTGGAAGATCTCGAGGACCTGCCCGGTGTGCTTGCCCTTCCGCGTCACTGCGGTCATGCCGTTGCTCCTTCTGCTGCCGTGCTGACGGTGGCCCCCTCTCATCCTGAGCCCGCGTGCCGGGAGGGCAACTCGTGCGGAGGCGTCCCTGGACCGGGCGAGTGACGCTCGGAGGGTGCGGCGAGGAGAGCGGAGCGGCCGCGCGGGGCGCGCCGCCGCTCCGCCCGTGGCGGCCGAAGCGCGGCCCGCGCCGCCCCGTGCCAGGCTGGCTTGGTCAACGATCTGCGGAAGGGAATCCTCGCCATGATCACGAACGACTTCGTCCCCGGTTCCCCCTGCTGGCTCGACCTCGGCGCCCCCGACGTGGGTGCCGCCGCGGCCTTCTACGGCGCCGTCCTCGGCTGGGACTACGAACCCATGGGCGCAGGCGGGGGCGGCCAGGACGCCGAGGCCATGGAAGGCGGCATGTTCCGCAAGGACGGGAAGATCGTCGCGGGGCTCGGCAAGCTCACCGAGAAGGGCGCCCGGTCGGCCTGGATGATCTACTACTGCGTCTCCGACGCGGACGCCGCCACCCGGACCGTGGAAGGTGCGGGCGGCACCGTGCGGGTGGCGCCGACCGACCTCGACGAGTGGGGCCGGATGGCGCAGTACAGCGACCCCCTGGGGGGACAGTTCGCGGTCTGGCAGCCGGGCGCCGACAAGGGCGTCGAGCTGGTGGACCAGCCGGGTTCGCTGTCCTGGACCGAGCTGTACACGACCGACGCGGCGGCGGCCAAGGAGTTCTACGGCACCGTCTTCGGCTGGCAGTTCAGCGACATGGCCATGCCCGGTGGTGGCGGCACGTACACGATGATCACACCCGCCGGGCTCCCCGAGGAGCGCATGCACGGCGGCCTGATGGAACTCGGCATGGAGAACCTCGGCCTGGCGCACGGCCGGCCGTACTGGCACCCGGTCTTCAACGTCACCGACTGCGACGCCGCGGTCGCCCGGGTCACCGAGAACGGCGGCACCGTGCAGATGGGGCCCGAGACCGCGGAGGGCGTCGGCCGGATGGCCGTCTGTCTCGACCCGTCGAACGCGGACTTCGTCCTGCTCACCCCGTCGGAGAGCTGAGCCCGGCGCACAGGACCGGCAGCCGGCCGTCGGCCTGAGCCGGAACGGGGAAGCGGCGGCGCCCAAGCCCTCGCGCCCCTGGCCCCGCACCTGGTGAGAGCCCCATTCACATGCGTGCCCGCCCCCGTGGCGCACCGGCCTCCCGTGTGGTGCGCCCTGTGGGTAGGATCCCGCGAGCGCGGCAGCCCGGTCGGGGGTGACGGCTACAGCTGGAAGGGCTGCCATGATGTCCCGTTTGCGTGTGGTGCGCGCCTTCGTGCTGCTCATCGGCTTCTTCCTGCTGGGGTTCGTCCTGCTGGCCGCCCTCGGAGCACTGGACTGGCTCCTGCTGACGCGGGCGGCCGCCGGTGCTCGGACGTCGTTGGCCCAGGGCGGGGCCCTCACCGCCTCCCTGCTGCTGGCCGTGGCGATCGTTCAGGGCATGCTCGCCTTCCTGCGGGCCGGGCGCCTCAGGAAGGAATGGGACGCGATCGCGGTGACGCCCGACGCCCAGCCCGAGCTGTGGGCACTGGTCCGGGCCGCCGCCGAGGCGACGGGGGAACAGCCGCCCGACGAGCTGTACCTCGACACGCAGGTGAACGCCGCCGTCTCCGAGGCGAGCCGGATGCTGGGCCTGCTGCCCGGACGGCGCCGGATGCGCATCGGCGTGCCGTTGCTCGTCGGCATGACCGTCCAGCAGCTCCGCGGCGTGCTGGCTCACGAGTTCGGCCACTACGCCAACCTGGACACCCGGCTCGGGAGCGTCATCATGCGGGGCCGCGCGGCCGTGCTGCACACCGTGGACGTCTTCGGGCGGACCAGCACCTGGTTCCACGAGGCGGTGGGCATGCTGTACGTCAGGTACGCCCACCTCTACCTGCGCACCTCGCAGGCCGTGGGACGCGAACAGGAACTCGCCGCCGACCGGACGGCGGCGCGGCACGCGGGCCGGGACGCGACCGCCTCGGCACTGCGCGCCCTGCCCGTGCTCGACGCCGCCTACGAGCACTACCTGACCGCCTACGCCGGGATCGGCGAGCCGGTGGGGACCCTCCCTCCGCGGGGTGAGGTGTACGGCGGATTCCGCCGGATGATGGAGGGCCGCTCCGCCGAGGACCTCGCCGAACTGTCCGCCGGACAGACCCCGCCGCGGCCCCACGAGTACGACTCTCACCCTCCGATCGCCGAACGCGTCGCCCTGATCGAGGCGTTGCCCGCGGACGGCAGGACCGCCGAACCGGACGACGCGAGGTCCGCGCTCACCCTCCTGCGTGAGGCGGACGCCGTGTTCACGGCGCTGGAGGCCTGCACGCTGGGACCGGCGGATGCCGCGGTGCCTCGGGCGAGTTGGGACGATCTCGTCATGGCCCGCGCCGTCGCCGAGGCCCAGGAGGAGTCCCGGCCGCTGCAGGTCGCCACGGCCAGGGCGCTGCGGGCGGAGTCGGCCGACGACCGCGCCGGCAGACCGGCCGGCCCTGTCGCGGACGACGCGCTGCCCGGCCTGGAGGACGTGCTGGACGCCGTCGACCGGGGTCTGCTCTGGATGGAGATCGCCGACCGCATACCCAAGCCCCAGCAGGCGTCCTGGCTGACCGGGGCCTCCGCCCGCAACTTCGTCCGGCCCTCCGTCTTCAACGGCCTCGCCGGTCTGGTCCATCTGCGCCTGGTCCGGGCCGGGCAGGTGACTCCCGACCTCGCCTGGTCGGGCCACAGCCCGGGCCTGGCCCTGCCCGGGGAGTGGGCGCGGCACATGGACGAGGCCCTCGACGCGGCCGTCGCCGACACCCCCGACACCGCGCTCCTGCGTTCCCTGCTGGCCGGGGTCGCGTCCGAGGTCGTCCGGTAGCCGAGGCGTCGTGGGGTCGTCAGGCCGTGGGGCCGTCAGGTCGTGGCGTTGCTTAGTTGTCGCGTTGTCGAGTTGTCGATCTTTGGGCGACCACCTTGGCGCGCGGGTGTCCTGGCCTCGACGCAACTCGACCGCAGGTCTCGGCATTCGGGCCGCCCTTGACCCCCCTCGCTCCTGGATGCCAATCTCTCGCTCATGCCGTGGACCCCGTTGACCAGCCGCCGAGTGGTTGACTTCATGCTCATCGCCACCAGCGCGTGTCGCTGCTGCTGACGGTTCCTCCCGTCGACCGTTCTGATCGGTCGATCGCCGGCTTCCGCTGACCCGTCCATCGCGTTCGCCCCGCCCCTCCCGTCGTCCGGCTCCTTACGTCCGTCCGGGCCCGTGGGTGACGGCGCCTGCCTGCCGCGAACTTCGGTAACGCTTCCTCCGGTTCGCACCGCTGCCGCCGCGTGCTCCCGCACGCTCACCGGGGCGGCGTGAATCACCGCGTCATCGATGATCCCGGCGCGATGCCGCGTTCCGGTCGCCTCCACCGCAGGGCACGGCGCGTCCTTCGGCGAGCCGCGGATCGCGGTTCCGCGTACGCGACGGCTCCTCCCCCGCACCGCCCGTCGCGGGCGCGCCGCGGCCTGCGCGTCCCCCCTCGCGCCCCCTCCTGGCGGCTCGCGCCGTCACCGAAGGCATGCCCGCGCACGAAGCCGCTCGGCTCCGTTCCACTCCACCAGCACCCACACCGAACAGGTCACCGACATGAGCTACCTCTGGTACATCCCCAACCAGATCGAGCCGGGCCACCGAGGCGACGACACCGGCCAGGACCAGGGCTGGGGCACCCTCGACCACTCCACCGATCTGGCCCGCACCGCCGAGAGGCACGGCTGGGAGGGCGCGTTGCTGGGCACCGGCTGGGGCCGCCCCGACACGTTCACACTGGGCGCCTCCCTGGCCGCACGGACCACGACCTTCAAGCCGCTGATCGCCGTGCGGCCCGGCTACTGGCAGCCCGCGCACTTCGCGAGCTCCGCCGCCACACTCGACCACCTGACCGGCGGCCGCGTGCTGGTCAACATCGTCAGCGGCCTCGACAACCTCGCCGCCTACGGCGACCACCACACCGATCCGGCGAACCGGTACGCGCGCACCCGCGAGTTCCTCCAGCTGGTCCGACGCCTGTGGACCGAGGAGAGCGTCACCTACCGGGGCGAGCACTTCGCCGTCGAGAACTCCACCGTGGTGCCGCACCCCGACGGCTACCCCGACCGGCACCCCACCCTCTACTTCGGCGGCGCGTCCGAGCCCGCCGAGCGGGTGGCCGCCGCGGAGGCGGACGTGCAGTTGTTCTGGGGCGAGCCGCTGGAAGGCCTGGCCGAGCGCATCGAGCGGCTGCGGAAGCTGGAGGCCAAGGTGGAACGCCGGCACCAGCCGCTGGAGTTCGGTCTGCGCATCACCACACTCGTCCGCGACACCACCGAGGAGGCGTGGCGGGACGCCGAGGCCCGGGTGGCCGCCATGGCGAAGCGGGGCCTGGACGGTCCCGTCCGGGCCGTCGGAGGCGAGCGCGGGGCCGCGGTGGGCCAGCAGCGGCTGCTCGAACTCGCCGAGCGCGGCGACGTCCTCGACGCCTGCCTCTACACCGCCCCGGGCAGGGTGGGCGGCGGCGGAGCGGGGACCACCTGGCTGGTCGGTTCGGCCGACGACGTGGCCCAGGCGCTGCAGCGCTACCGGGAGCTCGGCATCTCGCACTTCGTCCTCTCGGACACTCCCTACAAGCAGGAGATCATCCGCGTCGGCGACGAACTGCTGCCCAAGCTGCGCGCTCTCGAGAGCACGTCGGCCCACGCCTGAACCGCACCCCCGGCCCCCTTTCTTCCCCTCTCCCCTCCCCTCCTCTCCTGAAAGCGAGCCTTTGCGCATGACCCTCACCGATTCCCCGACGGTCAACCGGGCGGGCGCCCGCTACGGTGACCCGGACTTCGTCCTCGGCGCGACCTCGCCGGTCATCGAGCAGCAACTGCGCCACCGTTCGGTGCGCGCGTTCCTGCCGGCCCCCGTCACCGAGGAGGAGCTACGGGCCGTCGTGGCCGCGGCGTCATCGGCGTCGACGTCCTCGAACCTCCAGGCCTGGAGCGTCATCGCGGTGACCGACCCGGCGCGCAAGCGGCGGCTGTCGGACCTGGCCGCCCGGCAGGAGTTCATCGCCGAGGCCCCGTTGTTCCTGGTGTGGGTGGCCGACCTCGACCGCAACCACCGTCTGGCGGAGCGCAACGGCAAGCCCCTCGACGCCACGGTCTACCTGGAATCCACCCTGCTCGGTGTCATCGACGCCGCGCTGGCCGCCCAGAACGCGGTCGTGGCGCTGGAGTCGCTCGGCCTGGGATCGGTCTTCGTGGGCGCGGTGCGCAACCACGCCCAGGAGTTCGCCGACGAGCTGGGCCTGCCGCCGCACAGCGTGGCCGTCTTCGGGCTCGCGGTCGGGCACCCCGACCCCACCGAGGAGGCCGGCGTCAAGCCGCGCCTCCCCCAGACCGCCGTCCTGCACCGCGAGACCTACAACGCCCCCGAGGCCGACGCCGATTTGCCGGCGTACGACGAGCGGCTGGCCGCCTACAACCGCGCCCACGGGCTCACCGGCGCCTGGACGGAGCGGGTCCTGGCCCGGCTCGCCGGCGCCGCCTCCATGGCGGGACGCGACAGGCTCCGCGGCATCCTCGAACGCCGCGGTCTGCCCTCCCGCTGATCTTCCGGCAGGCGAGGCCGGCCCACCAAGCGGCAGCACCGGCGACCCGCGGCCGGCGACCAGCGACCAGCGACCAGCGACGACATCAGTAACGAGAGTGAGCACACGATGAGCGAGCAGTACCCGCACTACGAGAACGTCTTCAAGGCGGCCGACACCCGCTACGACTCCTTGCCCTACCGCCGCACCGGACGGTCCGGGCTCCACCTGCCGGCCGTCTCGCTGGGGCTGTGGCAGAAGTTCGGCACGGACTACTCCTACGACACGCAGCGCGACATCATCCTGCACGCCTTCGACCTGGGCATCTCCCACATCGACAACGCCAACCGCTACGGCCCGCCCCACCGCGCTGCCGAGCAGACCTTGGGACGTGTGCTGCGCCGGGAGCTGGCGCCCTACCGCCACGAGCTGATCCTCTCCAGCAAGGCCGGCGGCGTCTTCGGTCCGAACCCCAACCTCCGCGGTGGCGGCCGCAAGGCGCTGCTGACCTCGCTGGACCTGAGCCTGCGCGACCTCGGCACCGACTACGTCGACATCTTCTACCACCACAGGCCGGACGAGACGACGCCGCTCGAGGAGACCGCCGCCGCGCTCGCCACGGCCGTCAGGTCGGGCAAGGCCCTGTACGTCGGCATCTCCAACTACGCGCCCGACCGCGCCGAGGCCATCGCCCGGCTGCTCCGGGCCGAGGGCGTGCCGCTGCTCATCCACCAGCCGCGCTACTCCCTCTACGACCGCGGCATCGACCGCGACGGGCTCGCCGACCTGGCGATCGAGGAGGGCTTCGGCCTCATCGTCTACTCACCGCTGGCCCAGGGCCTGCTCACCGACAAGTACCTCGAGACCATCCCGGACGGCGCCCGCGCCCGGAACAGCGACTTCCTCAAGCCCGAGCAGATCGACGAGACCTACCGGCACCGCACGGCCCGGCTCGACAAGCTCGCCCGGGACCGCGGTCAGTCGCTGGCCCAGCTCGCTCTCCAGTGGGTGCTGCGCAACCCCGCGGTCACCTCGGCGCTGATAGGCGCCAGCTCCACGGAGCAGCTCGACCACAACTTGCAGGCGCTGAGCGGCCCGGAGTTCACGGACGACGACCTCGCCGTGATCGAGGAGTTCGGCGTCCACGGCACGGGCCTGCACGGCTGACGCACCCGGCCGGCACCGGGCCGGCACCGGCCGACCGGCGTGACGGGGCGGGCGCCAGGCGCCCGTCCCCTCCGTCCGGTGCCGGTCCGCTCACCGGCCAGGTGACGTCCCACGTCCACGACATCGCCGGCCGCCTCGTCGGGATGACCTCGGGCAGCCGTGCCATCACCTTCGCGTACGACCCGGAGACCGGACGCTACACGGCCCCCGACCCCGCTGGGTCGCGGGCCTGCGCCCAGCCCCACAGCCTACGTCGACAACCCGCAGACCTGGTGCGACCCGCTGGGGTTGGCCCCCTACAAGAACCAGCTCCCCGACGGGCTGGAAAGGGAACTGGCGCAGGCGGAGGCGCTCGGCGTGCGCCCGCTCAGAGTCGGCGACGCGGGCTTCGACGAAGCCGTCAATTCCGGAACCCTCAAGAGGGTGGTCGACGAGAACGGCGAACTGCTGGTCATGCCGAAGACCGTCGACGGCATAGAGTTGAAGCACCCCGTGCTGACTCGTGGCGGTGACGTGCACGCACCAGGGGAGGCGGACATAGCCGGTGGTGACGGCAGTTACTTTCGGGCTCGAGATCAACAACAACAGTGGTCACTACCGCCCTCCCTGGAGAGCCTGCGGAAAGGACGCCTTTGAACGCGCCGGAATCCCTTTCTCCTGAGAACGGGCAGGGCGGAGCGGAGGACATGCGGAACGTGGACCTCAGCCTGGTCCCGCTCGAGCGTCTGGAACGTCTCGCCGCGAGGCCTGCGGGCGTCCGCCCGGAGGACCAGATCTGGGAGGCCCTGCGAGAACTGTGCACGACCCGGATGGGCCGGGCGGACCTCGGCGAGGCGGTCCGGCTGCGCTGGGCCCGGCTGGCCGCCACGGCCGTCACCCGCAAGTACGCCCACGCGCCCGACGACGACGCCAGGAAGCACGTCGACGTCGTACGGCTGAGGGCAGCCTCGATCAAGGCTCTGGGTCCCGAACCCGGTGATCCGGACAGGGATCCGGAGCTCCTGTTCCGGTACCTGACGGAGAAGTGCGCGATGACCTACGACGAGGTCGCCGCCGAGACGCCGCGGTGGCGTGAGCTTCCCACGGCGGAGATTCTGCGGCTGAGAAGAGTCAAGAACATGCTCACAGCCGCACTGGGGGTCGAACAGCATCTGCCCAGCGGCAGTCCGGTGAGAGCGGCAGCCGAGAAGTGGCTGGCCCTGCTGCCGGATCTGCCCTGAGCTCCGTCGTGCCTGACGGTCCGCGGCTTCCCTGTCGCCGGTGGGCGGGGCTCCGGGCCGGCCGGAGCCCCGCCGACGGTCAGCTGGTGGGGAAGGAGTCCGCGGTGCTGATGCGGCTCTTCAGCAGAGCCCCGGACTCGGTCAGCACGCCGCTGCTGCTGTAGTCGCTGCCGTTGCAGGTGCCCGGCTTGAACGCCGCGCTGCCCTCATCGGCGTCGGAGTACGTCCAGTTCGCGTAACTGATCTTGTGCCGGTCGAGGAGGTCCAGCCAGGCCGTGGTGCTGGCCCGGTCCACCGCTCCGCCGCCGGTGTAGGTCACCGTGCCGAACTCGGTGACGAACAGCGGGAGCCGGGTGGCCGCCCGGTTCACCACGGTGCGGTAGCTGTCCGTGTGGCTGGCGGCGTAGAAGTGGAACGCGTACATGATGTTGGTCGCGTTCACCGGGTTGTTGACGATCTCGCTCTCGTCGGCGCCGTCCGAGACGCCGAGCGAGGACCAGCCACGGGTTCCGACGATGACGACGGCGTCCGGGTCGGCGGCCCGGATCACCGGGATGACCTGCTCCGCGTAGCTCTTGATGGTCGCCCAGCTCACCCCGTTGGGCTCGTTGGCGATCTCGTAGATCACGTTCTTCTTGGCGGCGTTACGGGTCGCGACGGACTTGAAGAACGTCTTGGCGCGCTCGAGGTTGTAGGTCGGGTCGCCGGGAGTCAGCGTGTGGAAGTCGATCAGCGCGTACATGCCGCGGGCCTCGGCCTGGTCGACGAGGCTGTTCACCTTGCTGGTGAACCCGGCCGGGTCGGTCTCGTAACCGTCCTCCTGCACGTACATGGCGGTACGCAGCAGGTCCGCCTTCCAGTCCTTCGCCAGCGCGTCCAGGGACGCGGTGTTGTAGCACTTGCTGAACCACTGCAGGCCGTGGGTGCTCATGCCCCGCAGCTGGATGGGGCGGTTGTACTGGTTGCACAGGTTCACGCCGCAGACGCGCAGCTGCCCGTTGACGCCCACGGGAGTTCCGTTCGCGGGCGGCGGGCTGGTCGGCGGGTCGGTGGGCGGCGGCGTGGTCGGGGACTGGTCCACGGAGCCCGTGCAGGCCACGCCGTTGAGCTTGAAGGACGTGGGCTTCGGGTTGGCGCCCGTGAAGGACCCGACGAAGCCGATGTCCGCCGCGGCGCCGGTGGCCAGTGTGCGGTTCCAGTCGACCGGGGCGGCGGTGACCGTGGAGCCGGACTGCGACAGGGTGGCGTTCCATCCCTGGACGAACTTCTGTCCCGCGTCGGGCCAGTCCCAGGTGAGCTTCCAGCCGGTGACGGAGTCGCCCAGGTTGGTGACCTTCACGCCGGCCTGGAACCCGCCCTGCCACTGGCTGGTGATCGTGTAGTCGACCTTGCAGCCGGTGGCGGCCGAGACCTGGGGAGCGCTCAGCGCTATGAGGCCCAGACCCGTCGCGCAGGTTGCCACTAAGGCTGTCAAGCGTTTCAAGGCATATCTCCTCGTGTGTGGGGGGAAGGGGGACAACGGGATGGGAGCGCTCCCAGAGCCCGCCGAGGCGAGACCGTACACCGGTGCGGTGATCTGCGTACAGATGTTTGACCGTCGAGTGCCCGGCCGTCGCGGAACGGCCGACGCGGCTGCCGCCGTGCGCTACGGGAGGACGATGTCGCGGCCGGGTCCGCCCGTGAGGACGTCCTTGCCCGAGCCGCCGAGGACCAGGTCGTCGTCGCCCTCGCCGTCCAGGGTGTCGTCGCCGGGTCCGCCGAGGACGACGTCGCGGCCGTCCCCGCCCATGGCGTGGTCGTCGCCCTGGCCGGCGTGCACGACGTCGTCGCCGCCGTACCCCTGGATCATGTCGTCGCCCCGGCCGCCCGACAGCCGCTGGTCGGCGTGGTCACCCATCAGGTCGTCCATGCCGTCGCCGCCGTACAGGGCGCCCGACCCCATGACCATGTCGTCCCCGGCGTCGCCCCGCGCCGTGCGCGCGGTGTGGGCGTGCAGTTCGTCGTCGCCGGGTCCGCCGCTGACGGTGCCGACCGCGGGGTCGAAGGCGGCGATCGTGTCGTCGCCGTCGCCGAGGAAGACGTCGATCCTGTCGGGGCGGGGGCCCTCGACGGGCAGTTCACAGACCACGGAGGTGAGGTCCTCGGCCCTGGAGTACGCGCAGTGGTCGCCCGGCTGGAGCGGGACCACGTCGCTGAAGCCGATCCGCCGGATCCCCTCGGCGGTGTACATGGAGAAGATCTGGAGGTTGTTGGCCTGGCCCGGAGCGGCGGTGAAGACGATCGACCGGCTGGCCCAGTCGGCGCCGACGCGCGCTTTCGCCTCCGCGGGGGCGGCGACTCCCGGACCGGTGGCGACACCCGTGGCGAGCAGGGCCACGGCGACCGCGCCGACGGTCACGCGGTGGAGGTTCACAGGTCCTCGTTTCGATGTGGGGGGCGGTGGATCGATCGAGCTGTCCGCGGGCGCGGGCATGCCCGGGGAGGGCGGGCCGAACGGCGCGACGGCCCCAGCGGGTCGACGGAGTCGCGACGGCCGCTCGGTGCCGCGGACCGGCCTGCGAGGGGACGGCGGTGAGCCGGCCGCCGGATGCCGGGCCACGGACTGCGGGCCGCGTGCGCACCAGGAGCAGGGAAGCCCCGCCGGGGCAGAGTGACCGCATGGGTCCCCTGCCCCGACGGGGCTCGGTCTGCCGGGCGGCGGGTTACCGGCGCCCGGCAGACCGGTGCCACGTGCGGCGTTCTTCAGCTCAGCTCAGCTAGCTCGGCTCAGGTGAAGTTGACGTCGCTGCACCACATGTAGGCCTGGTCGAGGTGCGAAGCCTGCCAGATCACGAACACGATGTGGTGGCCGCTGTAGCCGGAGGTGTTGACGTTGAACGAGATGTTCTGTGCCGGGGCGTAGCGGCCGGTCTGCGTGATGTAGTCGAGGTTGCCCCAGCCCAGGGTCTGGGTCTTGGGGTTGAACCCCTGCTTGCTCACGTAGACCTTGAAGTAGTCGGCACCGTGCGACGCCTGGTCGTAGAGCTGGACCGAGAAGTTGCTGCCGAGGTTGGTCATCTTCCAGGCGCCGGGCTTGTTCAGGCTCGCGTTCCTGGAGAGGTTGTTGCTGCAGAGCGTCCCGTCGGGGGTCCGCGCCTGGAACTGGCCGCCGAGGCCATCGCGGAGAGCGCTCATCCAGTTCCACATGGTGTCAGGGTTGGCCTGGAAGGCCTGATAACACATGGGGTCTTCGGTCTGCATGGCGGGGTTGGTGTGGTTGCTACCCCACTTCTGCCAGCACTGGTACGCGCGGGTGGCAGGACCGACAATGGTGCCGTGAGCCTGGGCGGGGGCCGACCAGGCCAGCGCGCCGGCGACCACGGCGAACAGCATGACCAGCGCCTGGAGAGGTCGTCGGAGAGCCGACCGGGACCGCCCGGCTAACGGAAGCTGTGTGCGCATGTGGGGGGAACTCCTTCCAATTGGATGCACTGTGGGAGCGCTCCCAGCGTTACGACACATGAACGAAATGTCAATGGAGCAAACAAAATTGGTTGCAGAAGCAGCGGTGAACAGGGAGTTGTCGTCCTCGGCCTCTGCCGTGGGCGGGGGCTGGGGCTCCGCTCCCCCGCCCCACGTGCCGCGGACCGCGTGCGGGATCTTCACGGGCAGCGCCTCGTCAGCACCGTCCGGGCCGACGCGGGGAGGCCGCGGTGGCCTTCGGCACCACGACGACGTGGACCGGCCACAACGGCTTGATGTGCTCGAAGGCCGGATCCGGCGGGTTTCGGCCAGGGCGATTCCCGGGTCTCTCCTCATAGGACCTCGCCGCGGGAGAAGTCCTTTCCCGTGGATGCACGGCACGGCAGGGCGTGCGGCGAAGACGGCCGGCACGGTGTCAGGAGATGAGGCGAAGTGACCGCTGTGGTGCTCGTCCACGGCCTGTATCACCGACCTGAGCACTTCACCCTGGTGGCGAGATGTTTGCGGTCGAAGGGAATCGAGGTCGTCGTTCCCGAACTGCACCGGGGCTCGCTGACAGCCGACACGGCCGCGGTCCAGGCCGCCGTCGACGGATTGCGGCAGCCTCCGCTCGTGCTCGGTCACTCGTACGGAGGGTCGGTGATCACCGGGGTCCGCGGAGCGCGGCACCTGGTGTACCTGGCGGCCTTCGTCCTGGATGCCGGCGAGAGCGCGGCCGCCTGGGGCGGATCGTCCCGGCAGTTCCAGGACGCCGTCGTCCAGGAACCCGACGGCTCCACCAGCCTGCGCCCCGAGCGGGCGGCCGGCCCCCTGTACGGCGACTGTCCCGAACCGCTCGCCGCCTGGGCGGTCGGCCTCCTGCGGGCACAGGCCCCCGGCTGTGGGCGAGGGGTCCCGGAGTACCACAGCTGGCAGCGCACTCCCAGCACCTACGTCGTCTGCGCGCTGGACCGGGCTGTCGCCCCGGACGTACAGCGGACGATGGCCTCGCGCTGCACCGAGGTACGGGAGTGGCGGACCGGCCACTCCCCGTTCGTCGGGCGTCCGGAACTGATCGTCGGCCTCGTGCGGGAGTTGCTCCCCGACGCCCGTGTCGCACCGCCCGGTGGCGCTCCGGCCTAGACTCGCCCGGCGGCAACACTCGTCGGCGCCAGGCGGCCTGAAGGGAAGTGCGTTCCGTGCCCACCTACGACAACCCGGTCATCAGCGGATTCCACCCCGATCCCAGCGTGTGCCGGGTGGGTGACGACTACTACCTGGTGTGCTCCAGTTTCGAGTACTTCCCCGGGCTGCCGCTCTTCCACAGCAAGGACCTCGTTCACTGGGAGCAGATCGGCAACGTGCTCGACCGCCCCGCCCAGCTGCCGCTGCCGCTCCCGGGCGCCAAGGCGTCCGGTGGCCTGTACGCTCCCACGATCCGTCACCACGACGGTCGATTCTGGGTCGTCAACACCAACATCGACGGCGGCGGCAACTTCGTCGTCTCGGCCGAGCGGCCCGAGGGTCCGTGGAGCGACCCGGTGTGGCTGGATCTGCACGGGATCGACCCCGATCTCGCGTGGGAGGAGGACGGCACCTGTTGGTGCGCCTTCTCCGGGCCCGCGGGAGGCATCAACATGGCCAGGATCGACCCGGTCGGCGGGAAGGTGCTCGAGGGGCCGTTCCCCACCTGGTCGGGCAGCGGTCTCAAGTTCCCCGAGGCACCGCACCTCTACCGCATCGGCGACTGGTGGTACCTGCTGATCGCGGAGGGCGGCACCGAACGCGGCCACAGCGTGTCCGTCGCCCGCGGCCGTTCGCCGCGTGGCCCCTGGGAGGACGCGCCGGCCAACCCCCTGTTGTCGCACAGCGGCACCGGCCGCCCCATCCAGAACACCGGGCACGCCGATCTGGTGCGGGCTCCCGACGGCAGTTGGTGGATGGTGCTGCTCGGCGTCCGGCCCCGCGGCTTCACCCCCGACGTGCACGTGCTCGGCCGTGAGACGTTCCTGACTCCGGTCGAGTGGGACGCCGAGGGCTGGCCCGTCGTCATGCCCGTCCCCGAGAGTCACGCGGCACCGGACGGCGCCTGGCACCCCGTGGCGGAGCCGCCTGCTCGCGACGACTTCGACGGGTCCGTTCTGGCTCCGCACTGGATCTCGCCGTTCGCCCGCCCCGAGGGCTCCTGGTCGCTCACCGAACAGCCCGGCCGGCTGACCCTGCGGGCCACCGGAACCACGCTCGACCGCCCTGGCTACACCTTCGTGGGCCGCCGCCAGCAGCACCATGACTGCCGGGCCGGTGTGTCGATCGATCCGGGCACGGGACGCGGCGGACTGGGCGTGCGTCTGGACGAGGCCCACCACTACGAACTGGAGGTCGGCGACGGACAGGCGGGGGTCGTCGCCCGGATCGGCCCGCTGCGCCAGACCGTCGCCTCCCGGCCGGTCCCGCCCGGACCGCTGACCCTCACCGTCACGATCCGGACGTCCGATCTCGTCCCCGCGTCGCCCGAACTCACCGACGGCGGGACCACCGGCCCGGACACCCTCGCCTTCTGGGTCGGTGATCCCGGCACCGAGGGCGCCAGGCCGCTCGCCGAGCTGGACGGGCGCTATCTGTCCACGGAGGTCGCCTGCGGATTCACCGGACGCGTCATCGGCATGTACGCCACCCAGGGTGTGGTCGCCTTCGACTGGTTCGAGTACGCGCCTTCCTCCGCGCCCTCCTTCTGAGACGCGGAGGAAGGTCTCCGGCCCGGGGCGGGCGGCGTTCCCCGTCCCCGCCGGGTACCGCGCCCCGCCCCAGGTCGTGGCCCCCGGCGCAGGCGCCCGTGACGGCCCCGCCCCCCGTCCCGCACGGATCACCGGCTGGATAGCCTGTCCGTATGTCCCCCCGACCCGTCGGCTCGCGTCCGACCTTGTCACTGGTCGCCGAGACCGCCGGTACGAGTGTCCCCACCGTGTCCAAGGTGCTGCGCGGCGGAACCGACGTCTCGGCCGAGACACGGGCGAGGGTGATGGAGGCCGTCCAGGCGGTCGGCTACACCCGCCGGGGCGGGGCCAAGATCGAGAGTGAGCGGGACGAGAGCGGTCTGTCCAACGTGCTCACCCTGGTGGTCACCCACTTCGAGGGCTCCTGGGCCAATCTGGTGACGGCCGGAGTCGGGCGCGAGGCGGCGGCCGCCGGACTGGACGTCGTGCTGACGCTGGCCGAGCCGCACACCGACTGGGTGACGCGGGTCCTCAGAAGGCGCGGCATCGGCACCGTCGCGATGCCGGTCGACCCCAACTCGCGGCACCTGCACGCCCTCTACGCGGCAGGCGCCCCCGTGGTGCTGATCGACCCGATGAGCAAGCCGCCGGCCGGAGTGGCGAGTGTCGGCGTGGCGAACTGGGACGGGGGCCGCATGGCCGCCGAACACTTCCTGTCCCTCGGCCACGTACGGCTGGGGGTCGTCGCGGGTCATGCCCGTCACCTCTACAGCCGGGCGCGCGTCGACGGCTTCCGGGCGGCTGCCGAGACGGCGACCGGGGGCGGGACCACGGTGTCCGTGGCGCACGGCGGGTGGGACCGGGCCAAGGCGACCGCCGCCACCCACACCTTGCTGGACAAGGACCCGGGAATCACCGGCGTCTTCGCGTGCTCGGACACCATGGCACTCGGCGTCTACGACGCGCTGGCAGCTCGTCGGCTGCGCGTGCCCGAGGACATCGGTGTGATCGGCTTCGACGACCTGCCCGAGGCGCAGTGCGTCACCCCTGGGCTGACGACCGTCCGGCAGCCGAGCGCCGAACTGGGCGCCGCGGCGGTACGGCTCCTGCTCGACCTGTCGCGGGGCGGGGCCGGCGGATCCCGCCGCCCGGTCGGCATGGAACTCGCCACCGAGTTGGTCGTCCGCGCCTCCTGCGGCCGTGCCCCGTCCTCCGCGGCGCCTCTCGCGTAACGGCGCGCGGCGGAGGGAAGGTTCCGGGGCGCTGCCCGGCCGCAATCCCCGTTCCCGCCTCACCGCACGGCGGCCGGTGACCGCCGTGCGCGAGTCGTACGCCGCCTCAGCCCTTGGCGGCAGCGGCGGTCGTGTCCTTGGGGATGTCGGCGCCGGTTCCCTTGCCTGCCATCAGGTTCACGACGGCGGTGTTCATGGCGTTGCCCACGTTCTGCCCGTACACGGTGTCCAGGAACATCATCGTGTAGGAAGCCTTGTTGAAGGCCTCGAGCGCCGAGACGTTGTAGGACTCGGTGACGACGTCCTGGGCGTCCTTGTTCACCGGGATCGTGAAGAAGGCCTTCGCGTAGGCCTTCTGCTGGTCCTTCGTGACAAGGAACTGGAGGAAGCCGAAGGCCTCCTTCGGGGCGTCCTTGGACAGGGAGTAGCCGCCACCGCCGCCCATCAGGGCGGTCGGGTCGCCCTCGCCGCCTTCGACCGCGGGGAAGGCGAACCACCCCAGGTCGGGGAGCGACTTCTTGTCGGGGGTCAGGCCGGCGATCACACCGGGCTGCCAGGTGCCCATGAGTTCCATGGCGGCCTTGTGGTTGGCGACCATGCCCGCCGACGATCCCGCTCCCTGCTGGGACGGGGTCGTCAGGAAGCCCTTCTGGAAGGGCTCGGTCTCGAGGAACTCCTCCAGGTCCTCACCGGCCCTGGTCCAGCACGGGTCGTCGAACGTGAGCGACTCGGCGGCCTTGTCCATGCTGTCCCGGCCGCACTGGCGCACGGCGAAGTTGTAGTACCAATGTGCGGCCGGCCAGGCGTCCTTGGCCCCGACCGCGATCGGCGCGACGCCGCTCTTCTTCAGCTTCGCGACGGCGTCCTCCAGCTCCGCCATCGTCTTCGGGGGCGCGGTGATGCCGGCCTTCTCGAAGAGGTCCTTGCTGTAGTAGATGCCCTCGGGCTGCGTGTCGGTCGGCATCGCGTAGACCTTGCCGTCGATCGTGTTGCCCGCGACGGCCGCCTCGCCCGTGTTCGCCCGGTCGGCGGCGGTGAGCTCCAACTCCTGGACCTGGCCCGCCTCGACCATGGCCCGCATCTTGCCGCCGCCGCGCTGGAGGAAGATGTCCGGCGCGGTGTCGGAGTTGAGGGCGGTCTGGAGCTTTCCGTCGAAGTCCTCGTTCTGGATCGCCTGAAGCTTGATCGTCACGTTCGGGTGCAGCGCGTGATACTCCTTCACGGCGGCCTTGAAATAGTCGTCGCCGGGCCCGGGCATGGCGTTCTCCCAGAAGGTCAGCGTGACCTTGCCTCCGGACGAAGCCTCGCCGTCGGTGTCGCCGCCGCCCGCGCAGCCGGTGGCGACGAGGGCTATGCCCAAGCCCACCGCCGCGGCTGTCTCCCAGCGTGTCTTCCTCGTCATCGTGGAACTCCCTGATCCGTCGCCATGGAGACCACAAGCCGCAGTTTTTGCGCAAACTAATGGCCGTCCGTCAAGTCGCCGCAATGTCTACCGCGTTGAACCATGCGGGTACTACCCAAAGTTTGCGCAGATTGCTGAATTGTTACTGGACCGGGCAGTGACGGCGTCCCATGCCTTGACACCGTTTTCGGCGGCTCCCTAGGGTGCCCGGAACCGCTCGCTCAACCCGCCCCCTGAACCGCTCGCGGAGCACCCTCGCCCTCGCCCCCGCCTCGCCCCCGGCAGCAAAGGACCGTCTCCACCATGCGGATCGTCGTTCCCAGCCGCCCGACGGCTCGGCTCTCCGACGCCTGGCGTCACAGCGTGGGCACGGGCCGGATGGACCTCGCGCTGCGGCGTGACTACCAGGACTCACTCGACCTCGTGCAGCGGGAGATCGGGTTCCGGTTCATCCGCGGGCACGGCCTGCTCAGCGACGGGATGGGCATCCACCGGCCCTACCAGCACGCCGGCGGGCGGCACGTACGCCACGCCTTCACCTACCTCGACCAGGTGGTGGACGCCTACCTGGAGAAGGGCGTCGCGCCCTTCCTCGAGCTCGGTTTCATGCCGTCCGGGCTCGCCTCCGGCGAGGAGACCGTGTTCTGGTGGAAGGGGAACGTCACTCCCCCTCGCGACGAGAAGGAGTGGGCGGACCTCGTCCGCGCCGTCCTCGGACATCTCGCCGACCGCTACGGCCTGGACCAGGTGCGCCGCTGGCCGGTCGAGGTGTGGAACGAGCCCAATCTGGCGCCGTTCTGGGCCGCCGACCAGGAGGCGTACCACCGGCTGTACGAGGTGACCGCGCTGGCCGTCAAGGACGTCGACGCCGAACTCCAGGTCGGCGGGCCTTCGTTGGCACCCGGGTATGAGGACGAGTGGATCCTGCGCTTCGCCGAGTTCGTCGAAGGACGTGACGTTCCCATCGACTTCGTGAGCCGCCACGCCTATGCGTCCGGACCCGAACAGCACGTGCCGTTCGGAACGCACCAGACCCTCATGCCGGCCTCGGCGCTGCTCGAGCAGTTCGGCGCTCCGCGCAGGCAGTTGGCGGGCACCGGCCTCGCGGACCTGCCGGTGCACATCACCGAGTTCAACTCCTCCTACCGGCCGGACAACCCGATCCACGACACCGCGTTCCACGCGGCCTACCTCGCCCCGGTCCTGGCCGGTGGCGGCGACCACGCGGACTCCTTCTCCTACTGGACCTTCAGCGACGTCTTCGAGGAGACGGGCATCCCCACCGCTCCCTTCCACGGCGGCTTCGGACTGCTGACCCACCGCCAGATCAAGAAGCCCACCTACCACCTGTACGCGTTCATGGCCGAGATGGGCGCACACATCCTTGCCCGGGGCGAGGACCACCTGGTGACACGGCACGACGACGGCAGGGTCACCGTGCTGGCGTGGGCGCCGGCCGACCCGGCCGGCGGCGAGCCCGTCGGCGGTCACACGGTCCGGCTGTCCCTGCCCGTCGGCGCGCCGGGGGCCCGCGGGTCCGCCTACGCGCGCCGGCTCTCCGTGAGCGAGGACGCCGGCAACGCATGGGCGGCCTGGTGCGAGATGGGACGGCCACTCGCGCCGGGCCACCGCCTGCTCGACGCGCTCCGCGAGGCGGCCGAACCCGCCCGTTCGCACCGGAGCGTCCCCGTCGCCGGAGGGCGGGCGGACGTGGATCTGGTCCTGGGCCGCAACGAGGTGACGCTGCTCGAGCTCACCCCGGTCGTCGACGAGACGCCGGCATGGTGGCGTGACGACCGCCTCTTCGGCCGCGGCGCCGAGGATGCCGAGGCTCCCGGGGTGTGACGCCCGCCCCCCTTCCCGGGGGCCCGCCGCCCCCGGAAAACTCGGGGGAGCGGACGGCCGCGCGCTGCTACGGTCGGCCCCATGAGCTGGCTGCCCGAAGACTTCGTCCATCCTGTACGGGTACCGCTGCCGGACGGCGGTCATCATCTGCGCCCGATCCGGGAGACGGACACCCCGTTGGACTATCCGGCGGTGATGGGTTCGCGCGAGCGGCTGTGGGACCTCTACGGCCCGGCCTGGGGCTGGCCCGCCGCCACCATGACCTACGAGGCCGACCAGGCCGACCTGTTGCGGCACGAGAAGGAGATCGCCGCACACGAGTCCTTCAACTACGCACTGTTCGACGCTGCTGAGACGGCTCTGCTCGGCTGCGTCTACATCGACCCGCCGGAGAGGTCCGGCGCGGACGCCGAGATCTCATGGTGGGTGGTGGACGAGCTCGTGGGCAGCAAACTCGAGCAGGAACTCGACGCACTGGTGCCGCGGTGGATCACCGCCGGGTGGCCGTTCCAGCGACCCCGCTTCGTCGGCCGCGAGATCTCCTGGCAGGAATGGCTCGCTCTGCCGGAGCACTCCGACACGTAAGGGACCGCCGCCGTCCCCCTTCCTCCGGTCCCTGACTCGCGGCGGTGGGAAACCGCCGGCCGGCCGCAGACGTTCGCGTCCACCCTGCGCATCGTCGCCCGCGCGGGACGACCGCCCAGGGCCGCGTGAGGATGCTCCACCCGGACGGGCACGACGCGGGCACGGGCCCGGAGGTGTGGACCGCGGTGGCCGGCGGTACCGCGGTGCTCCTGGCGGCGGAACTGCTCCTTGGCCTACGCCGATCCGCGTGACGCGTCGTCCTCCGAGGGCCGGACCCGCACGTCGGCCGGCGGCCGGCCCGTTCCGCAGGCCGGGGTGGCGACGAGCTCCGTGCCTACGCCCCGGCGTCGACCGTCCAGGCGTGGCACAGCCACCACGCGGTGATCCCGCCGAAGGTGCTGTGGGGGTCGATGCCGGTCACCGTGGAGAAGCGCTGGACGCGGTTGCGCACGGTGTTCTCGTGCACGTACAGGGTGCGGGCGACGGACGCCGCGTCGCGGTCGGCCTCGAGCCACGCGCGAACGGTGCGGGCGACGGCGCCCGCGGCGGGGCCGAGCTGGGCGTGACCGGCACGGTGGTGCGCGGTGAGGGCGGCGGCGAGGTCGGTCCGGGACAGGAGCGCGACGGCCGGGGCGACGGCGCTGATGTGGACCGGCCCGGACAGGCCGGAAACCTCCGCGGCGGGGACGGTCGCCGCCGCCAGCCGGTGCGCGAGGCCGAGTTCTTCCGCCACGACCGGACCGGCGATGCCGACGACCTGCCCGGCCCCGCCGGAGCCGAACGCCGGACGGCCGGCCACGACAGCGACCAGGGTGTCGTCGACCACCGCGGCCAGCCCTCGCCCACCGCCCTCGGCCGAGCGTCCTTCGGTCAGGCGGCGCAGCGCCGTGGCGGAGGCGGGGTCGCCGGGCCGGGTGACCAGCACCCAGAAGCCGGTGCCGGAGGTGAAGCCCCGCTCGGCGGCGGCGAGGGCGGCGGCCGAACCGCCCTCGAGCAGGCGACGCATCGACTCGGCGTCCCGGTCCCAGCCGTCGTGCTGGCGGGGCGCCTCCCGATGGGCGCGGATCAGCCGGGCGCGCACGGCGTCGGCCCAGTCGTCGTACAGCTCGCGGGCGTCCAGCACACGCTCGGCCGGGATCCCGGCGGCCTCGGACAGCTCGCGCGCGCGGGCCCAGATGGCGCGCTCGGAGATCCGCACCGAGCCGAGGACCACGTCGATGGGGATGCCCTGCCGTGCGCGGGTGACGGCGAGCTGTTCGACGACCGTCAACTCCGCCTCGGTCGGGGCCCGGCGGCCGGCCAGCGCGCGGGCGGCCGCGGTGAGCAGGACCCTCGTGTGGCCGGTGATGTCGGAGACCGGCAGGGTGGCCGACTCCTGCACGTGGCTGCGCACCGCGGCGACCACCTGCGGGAGCAGATCCTCGTCGGCGAGCACCCGCTCGATCAGGTCGACGAACGCCTGCCAGTCGTGCTCCTCGTCCTTCACGGCTGCATCGTTCCACAGGTTGTGGCGGGCCACAATCAAGCCCTCGAACGCGGTGGCCGCGGCCAGTCCGCGAGGAGGTGGGGCGACCTAGCGTTGTGACCGCCACCAGACGAAGCTCCCGGCCCCACCGCCCGAGCCGTCGGTCCCACCGCTCGGAACAGGAGAAGGAACGCGCATGAGCAATCCCGCCCGCGTCGCCGTCATCGGCGCCGGCGCCGCCGGCCTGGCCACCACCAAGGCGCTGCTCGACATCGGCGCGGACGTCGTCACCTACGAGAAGGGCGACCGGCCCGGCGGTCTCTGGGACCGCCACAACGGCAGCGGTCTCTCCCCGGCGTACGACTCGCTCCACCTGAACACCAGCAAGTGCCGCACCCAGTTCGCCGACCACCCGATGCCGGCCGACTGGGTCGACTACCCGTCGGCGTCGCTGGTGGCCGGCTACCTGGCCGACTACGCCGACACCTTCGGCGTGACCGGGCGCATCCGGTTCGGCAGCACCGTGACCCGCGTCGAGCGCGAGGAGACGGGCGCCCGGGCCGGCGCGTGGACGGTGACGACGGAGGACGGCGGCGCGGGCCGGTACGACGCCGTCGTCGTCGCCAACGGCCACAACTGGGACCCCCGGCTGCCCGAGCCGGGCTACCCCGGGACGTTCGACGGCGTCCAGATGCACGCCCACGACTACCGCGACCCGGAGATCTTCCGCGACCGTCACGTGCTGGTCGTCGGCATGGGCAACTCGGCCATGGACATCGCCGTCGACGCCTCCTACGTGGCCGCCTCGCCGGTACTCCTCTCGGCCCGGCACGGCGTGCACATCGTCCCGAAGTACCTCTTCGGCCGCCCTGCCGACGCCACCGGCGGCGCCATCGCCGGGCTTCCGTGGCGGATCCGCCAGCGCCTGGCGGAGACCATGCTGCGTGTCGCGGTCGGCCGGCCCGAGGACTACGGCCTGCCGGCCCCGGCGGGCGGCCTGTTCCAGAACCACCCGACGATCAGTGACACCGTCCTGCACCGGCTGACCCACGGCGAGGTGGTGGCACGTCCGGGGATCGAGCGGCTGGACGGCGACCGCGTCGTCTTCACCGACGGCCGTGCCGAGCGCGTCGACACCATCGTGTGGGCCACCGGCTACCGCGTCACCATCCCGTTCCTCTCCGATCGCTGGATCGGCGCCGACCCGGAGAAGCTGCGACTGCACCACCGCGTCTTCCACCTCGACGACCCGAGCCTGGCCTTCGTCGGCCTGATGCAGTCCACCGGCGCCGCGCTCCCGGTCGTGGAGGCGCAGGCGAAACTCGTCGCGGCGCACCTCGGCGGCCGCTACGCCCTGCCGGACGTCGACGAGCGTCGCCGCATCGCCGACCGGACGCTGCGGGACGCCCGGGCGCGGTGGGGGGAGAAGCGCCCCGCGATGCGCATCGACTTCGACGCCTACATCGCCTCCGTGCCGCGCGAGCTCGCCGCGGGCAGGAAGCGGCTGGCCGCCCACGGCGGCGCGTTCGAACCCCGCCTCACCGGCACCGAAGCCGACACCGGCACCGGCACCGGCACCGGCACCCAAGCCGGCGGCGACACCGGCACAAACACCAGCACCGACGCCTCCGCGTCCCCCACCACCGACGAGGTCTCCGCATGAGCCTGCGTAACGCCACCGGTCTGCGCGTCCTGATCACCGGGGCCTCCGGCACGTTCGGCCGGGCGCTCGCCACCGAGCTGATCGGCCGGGGCGCGCACGTCGTCGGGCTCGACGTCGCGCCGCGCGACGACGACCCGATGACGGTCGTCGCCTGCGACCTCACCGACGACGACGCCGTGCCCGCGGCCGTGGCCACCGCTCTGGCGGAGCTCGGCGGGCTCGACATCCTGATCAACAACGCCGGCATCGGCGGTCCCGCCCCGGCCGAGCTGCCGCCGGGCGAGGAGGTCCGACGCCAGCTCGACATCAACCTGCTCGGCACCTGGCGCGTCAGCGCGGCCTGCGTTCCGGCGCTCGTCGCCTCGCGCGGCCGCGTCGTCATGCTCACCTCGCGGATGGCCGTCATGCAGCTGCCGCTCGCCGCGGCGTACGGCGCGTCCAAGCGCGCCCTGGTCGCCTACGCCGACGCGCTGCGCCTGGAGCTCGGCACGCACGTGGGCGTCACCTGCGTCTACCCGTCGGCCGTGCGCAGCCCGATCCACGACTCGACCGCCCGGGCCGGCCTGTCGCTGGAGGGCATGAGTTCCTACGAGCCGCTCGAGGGCGTGGTGAACACCGTGCTGCGCGCCGCCCTTTCACCTCGGGCGCGGCGGGACCTGCCGACCACGCGTCGTGGTGCGGTGGAGTTCTTCCTCGCCCGTCACCTGCCGTCGCTGACCGACCGGATCGTGCGGCGCACCTTCTCCTCGCGCATCCGGTCGGGCGCCTTCCACGACGCCGAGCTCGCGGCCGGTGCGGTGGCGCGCCACGCGGAGGCCGCGGAGTGAGGGCCCCGGACACGCTTCCCGCTCACGACGGACCGGGCTCCCCCGTCGGATCCGGTCCTCACGGCGGACCGGGCACCGCCGTCGCGGAGGACGGGGAGCCGGCACGGGCCGAGCGCGGACCGCTGCTGCGGTACGCCGCCGGCTCCCTCGGCATGGGCGCCTGGGTGACGGTCCCGGGCCTGCTCCTGCTGTACTTCCTGACCAACACTCTCGGCGTCTCCCCGCTGATCGCCGGCCTGGCGTTGCTGATCCCCAAGGTCGTCGACGCCGTCGTCCACCCCGTCTTCGGCACCCTCTCGGACCGTCAGGCCCGTCGGCGGGGGAACCGTCGCGGGATGATGCGCTGGGGCCTGCTGCTGGGCGCCGCCATGATCGCGATGTTCACCGTCCCCGGCGGGCTGCACGGCACCCCGGCCGCCGTCTGGGTCGCCGCCTGGTACGTCGTCGGCAACCTCCTCTTCGCGGCGTTCCAGGTGCCCTACCTGACCACGCCCTCGGACCTGCGGGTCGGCTCCCACGAGTCCGCCCGCGTCTTCATGGTGCGGATGGTGCTGCTCACCGTCGGCCTGCTGGTGGCCGGGGTCCTGGCCCCGGTGCTGGTCTCCGACGAGCAGCGCGGCAGCTACACCCGGATGGCGTTCGTCTTCGCCGCCCTCATGCTGGTCACGGCGCTGGTGGCGATCCGCGGCGTCCGCCGTCTCAACGACACCTGCGGCTTCCGGGAGCCCGCCGCGCACTCCCAGTCCGCCCTCGCCGACCTGCGGCTCGCCTGGACCGATCGTGGTTTCCGGCTGCTGGTGCTCTCCTACCTGTTCACGGGGACGACCACCCACCTGGTGCTCGCCGCCGTGCCGTTCTACGCCGAGCACGTGCTCGGCCGCTCGGGCCTCACCGCTGTCCTGATGGGCGCGTTCCTCGGTCCCGCGATGATCACCTCGCCGGTGTGGCTCCGTGTCTCCGGGCGGATCGGCAAGCAGCGCGGGCTGCTGCTCGCCCAGCTGCTGTTCGTCCTCGGCAGTGTCGTCCTCGTCGCGGGGGACCACGTGCCGGTGGCGGTCACCGTCGTGGTCGTCGCGCTGCTGGGCACGTCCTTCGCCGGGCTTCAGCTGCTGGCGTTCTCGATGGTGCCGGACGTCGTGGCCGCCGCCGAGCGCCGTGGACACTCGCGGGCGGGCGCCTACACCGGGGTATGGACGGCCACCGAGGCCGTCGGAACCGCCGCCGGTCCGTACGTCTACTCGGCCGTGCTGGCCGTCGGCGGCTTCGCGGCCGCGGTCGACGGGGAGGGCGTGACGCAGAGCGCGGGCGCCGTCCAGGCCGTGCTGCTCGGGTTCACCGTCGTGCCGGCGGCCCTCATGGCCGTCGCCTGGCTCATCCAGCGGCGCTGCGGAATCGATCAGCTCGCGGACACGGCGGCGACGCGGTGACCCGTGCCGCGACGACCGGCGACGTGGTGACGCGGCGACCGGAGACGTGGTGATCGGAGACGTCGGCTCGCTCGGGACCCTCGTGGGTCTGGCCGCCGTCGTGGTCGGGGCCGTCGCCCAGGCGGCGACGGGCATGGGTTTCTCGCTGGTCGTCGCGCCCTGCCTCGTGGCGGTGATGGGGCCTCGCGACGGCGTGGCGGTGACGCTCGTGCTCGCGGCCCTCTCCTCGGTGGCTCCGTTGTGGAACAACCGCGCCCACGTCGAGCCTCGGGCGGTCGCCCGTCTGCTCGTGCCGACGCTGGCGTTCACCCCCGTGGTCGCCTGGGCGGTCCGCGACGTCGAGACCCGCTGGCTCGCCCTCGCGGGAGGTGTGGGCGTCATCGGCGCCACGCTCCTGCTCGCCGGCGGCCTGCGCTCCCCGTGGCTGAGGCGTCGCGAAGCGGTGGTCGTCGTCGGGGCCGCCAGCGCCGCACTCAACGTGGTCGGAGGAGTCGGGGGCCCGCCCGTCGGCCTGTACGTGGCCAACGCCGGGTGGGAGCCGCGCAAGGCCCGCGGCAGCCTGCAGGCGTTCTTCGGCGTCCAGAACCTCGTGACCGCCCTGGTCCTCGGTCTCGTGCTCCCCGACCCGGCCCAGTTGGCCGCGCTCGCCCTCGGGACGGCGGCCGGGCTGCTGCTCTCCGGCCGGACGGGGGCGGCCACCGTGCGCGCCGGGATCCTGGCCGTCTCACTGTTCGGCGGCGTCTGGCTGGTGGCCGGCGCCGTCGGGTAGCGGCGCGTATCGCGGGACGGGAGCGGGCGCCCGGTCCGGCAGCCGCACGCCGGCTCAGCCGGCCCGGGTGACCGCCGTCCCGCCCGGCGGACGCCAGCCGTCGGCGAGGACGTCGAAGATCTCCTCGACGGCGGCCCTGCGGTCCTTCTGTCCCCGCGCGAGGACCGGGATCTCCAGGACGAAGCGGGCGAGGGTGACACAGGCGAGGTTGCCGTGCTCCACCCCGAACTCGTCGGCGAGCGCCGCGCCGAGCGTGTCGGTGTGCCGGGCCCACATGCGTTCGGCGTAGGCACGCAACGAGGGTGTGGAGTCAACCAGTCGGAAGAACTCCTCGTTCTGCGGGTGGTCGGCGATCGGCAGCCAGGTGTCGAGGAGGCGCCGGCGCAGCGACTCGAGGACGCCCACGCCGTCGGCGCGCTCCCGCACCGCGGCGATCAGGTGGGCGTCGGTGCTCTCCTCCTGGTCGAAGACGAGAGCCTCCTTGCCGGTGAAGTGCTTGAACACCGTGGTGGTCGACACGTCGGCCTCCTCGGCCACGTCCCGGACGCTCACCTGGTCGTATCCCCGCTCCAGGAAGAGACGGAGCGCGGCGTCGGCGATCGCCTTCCTGGTGGCGGCCTTCTTGCGTTCACGGCGTCCGACGGGGGCTTCGGCGGGGGGTTCGGTCATGGGCGTGAGCCTATCCGACAGCGGCTTCCGTAAATTAGCGGCCTCACTAAAAAAGTTGTCGGATTACACTTTTACATCTACTCTCCTTTTGCACCCCGGCTCTGTCCCGGCTCCGCGCCCTGACGCCGCGCTCTGCCGTTGCGTCCTGACGCCGCGCCCCGCTCAGCGCCCGGACCTCTCCCGCACGACCACCGACGAGGAGCGACCCATGACCTCTCCGCACCCCAGCCGCGCACGGATCAGCATCGTCGGGGCCGGCCCCGGCGGACTGACCTGCGCCCGCATCCTTCAGCGGCACGGCATCCGGGCCACCGTCCACGACCGCGACGCCCGCCCCGAGGCGCGCGATCAGGGCGGGAGCCTGGACCTGCACGCCGACAACGGTCAGATCGCCCTGCGCGAGGCCGGCCTCCTGGAGAGGTTCTTCGAACTGGCCCGCCCCGAAGGCCAGGAGATGCGCCGGCTGGACCCGTCGGGCGCGCTCACGTTCCATCGGATGCCGGAACCCGGGGAGCTGTTCAAGCCCGAGATCGACCGCGGACAGTTGCGCGGCATGCTGCTCGACTCGCTGCACCCCGGCACCGTGCGCTGGGGCCGGGGCGTGGAGCGTGTCAGCGGCCCGGCCCGGGGGCCGCGGCGGCTGCACTTCTCCGACGGAAGCACCACCGAAGCCGATCTGGTCATCGGCGCGGACGGCGCCTTCTCCCGGGTCCGCCCCGCCGTCTCCCCCGCGACCCCCGGGTACAGCGGTGTCAGCTTCCTCGAGGCGTGGTTCTCGGACGTCGACCGGCGTCATCCCGAGATCGCCGAACTGGTCGGCCGGGGCGGAGCGCACGCGGCCGACGGCGAGCGCGCCCTGTTCGCCCAGCGCAACAGCGGTGACCGGATCCGTGTCTACATCGTCCAGCGCGTCCCCGCCGACTGGATCGCGGCGCGCGGTCTGCGGCGCGACGACACGGCGGGCATCCGCGGCCTGCTCCTGGAGCGCTTCGCCCACTGGTCGCCCCGGCTGCGCCGGATGATCACGGACAACGAGGGCGCCTACGTGGACCGCCCCATCCTCGCCCTGCCCGTGCCGCACGTCTGGGAGCACAGTCCCACGGTGACCCTGCTCGGCGACGCGGCCCACCTCATGCCGCCGCTCGGCGTCGGCGTCAACCTCGCCATGCTCGACGCCTGCGAGCTCGCCCTCGCCCTCGCGCGCGCCGCCACCGTCGACGACGCCGTCCGCGCCTACGGGACGACCATGCTCCCCCGCTCGACCGAGACGGCGAAGATGCTCGAGGGCGCCGCCGCACACCTCCTCGAAGCCGAGGGCCCCGGGCCCGACGAGGACGTCCCTCAGTGAGGGGCTGCGCCGACGCCCCGGAGCGTCAGCGCCGCCTGCCGCCGGACCCGACGACGAGCACCGGCGAACGGTCCGACCGCTCGGGCGCCCCCTGGAGCCTCACTGGAGCCTCACTGGGTGTAGAACGTAGCGTCGGCCCGGTCGGTCGCCGTGCTGAGGGCCTGCACCTGCAGCAACTGGTCGAAGTGGCGGATGTAGCGGCCCGGGAAGTTGGACGACTCGTAGGAGACGCCGGCGGAGTCGGCGAGGCCGGCCCGCGCCGACCAGGACGCGTCGCCGCGGAACACGGCCGTGCCGTCGTTCTTCTCCACCCGCACCTCGAAGTTCCGGTGACGCAGGAAGTAGCCCGGGAAGTTGGCCGACTCCAGGGAGACGGTGCCTCCGCCGGCCAGCCCGGAGACGACACGGAACTGCGAGTCGGCCAGCGGGCTGACGTTCGCGTCGGTCCTCGCGCGGAACTCCCAGTGGCGGACGAACCGGTCGGGGAAGTTGTACGAGGAGAGCCGGATCGGTGTCACGCCGTCGGCGACCGGTATCCCGAAGTCGGGTGTGCCGTCGGCCTTCCAGTAGATCTTCTGGACCCGCGTACGGCGGTTGGGGTCGTTGAGGGGGTCGCCGCTGATGTCCCGGTAGCCGCGGTCGTGGTAGACCAGGATGTCCGACCTGCCGTCCTCGGAGACCGTGAACTGGTTGTGCCCGGGGCCGTACTGGCCGGTGGCGGCGTTGCTCGCGAAGACCGGGCCCGCGGTCTTGGTCCACGACGACGCCTTCGTCAGGTCGGCGGAGGCGGACGCCGTCAGCATGCCCATGCAGTAGTTGGCGTCCGTCGCACTGGCCGAGAAGGTCATGAAGACCTTGCCGTTGCGCTGGATGACGGCCGGGCCCTCGTTGACGGTCTGGCCTCCCGCGGTCTCCCACGAAGCGGTCGGCCGGCTGAGCATGACCGGCGTACCCGTGATGGTCCACGGGTTGGACATCCGTGCCAGGTAGAGGTTGGTGCCGGCGCCGACCGCCGGGTCGTTCTGCGCCCAGGCGAGGTAGCGGGTGCCGTTCACGGCGAAGGTCGTCGCGTCCAGCGAGAAGGTGTCGAGGGGCAGCGCGATCCGGCCCTTCTCCGTCCACGTCCCGGTGAGCGGGTTCGCGGCGGCGCACTCGAGGACGTACGGCCGGATCCTCCACACGTCGTTCGCGTCGCCGGCGGCGAAGTAGACGTACCACTTGCCGTCGACGACGTGCAGTTCGGGCGCCCAGATGTGGGACCCCATCGCGCCGCCGGCGTGCTTGGTCCACACGGTCGTCTCGGCGGCCGAGGACAGCCCCTGGATGGTGGTGGCGCGGCGCAGCACGATCCGGTCGTACGCGGGCACGGTGGCGGTGAAGTAGTAGTAGCCGTCGGTGTGCTTGTGGATGTGCGGATCGGCCCGCTGCTCGACGAGCGTGTTCCGGTACGTCACCCCCGGCGACGCCGGCACGGCCGCGTGGGCGGTGGTGGCCGTGGTGCCGGCGAGGGTGGCGACGGCCGAACCGGCGATGACGCCGAGGGCCGAGCGGCGGGTAAGGCCAGGTCTCACGACTACTCCCTTGCGGGGCGGGGGTGCGGGCGCCGGACGTTCACACACTGCCGATGTACCGAGCACGGCTCGTAGCCTCGGCGAGAGGCTAGGTTCCGCGGATCACGTCGTCAACGCCTCCGTCGGCATCCGGCATCCGGCATCCGGCATCCGGCGGTACACGGCGGCGGCCGCCGCACCGCGCCGGAGACCGTCGCGACGCGGGAGGGCGGATACGCCCGGGAGGGCGGGGCGGGACGGCCGGGAGGGGGACGGCGGAACGAAGGGCGACTGGTCACGGCGCGAGCGGGCAGGCGGGTCTCGCACGCGGGTCACCACCGACACGCGGCGCATTTGCGGCCTTACCGTCCAGACCTCAGGAGTTCCGCGTGATGATTGTCGGCGTGATAGCAGCTTGTGTCGTCCTGGCCGTGCTCGCCTTCCTGCTCCCCCGGCTGTCCCGGCACCCGCAGAACGGCGCACAGCGTGCGCTGGGAGCGGGTTCGCGCACCGGGTCCAAGGCGCCCGGCCCGCTGGGGCGGCTGCTCAGCAAGCCCTTCAGCTCCAGTTCGCGTGCCGTGGGCCGCAGCGGCTCCGCCGGCCGGCGGGCGCGCCGACGCCTGCCGTTCTGATCACCGGGAGAGGACGCAGTGGACGAGCCCGAGGACGACCTTCTCGACGGCCTGACGGTGAACGAGCGGCGGCCGGAGAAGCCGGTCCTGCTCAACGCCGACGGCAGCCCCATCAAGACCTGGCAGGAGAACCATCCCTACGCCCAGAAGGTGCGCCGGGCGGAGTACGACCGCCGGAAGCGGGCTCTGCAGATCGAGCTGCTGAAGATGCAGCGCTGGGTGAAGGAGACCGGCCAGCGGATCGTCGTGGTCTGCGAGGGCCGGGACGCGGCCGGCAAGGGCGGCACCATCCAGCGGTTCACCGAGCGGCTGAACCCGCGCGGCGCCCGCGTGGTGGCACTGGAGAAGCCCACCGAGCGGGAGGCGGGCCAGTGGTACTTCCAGCGTTACGTGTCCCATCTGCCCGCGCGCGGTGAGATCGTCTTCTTCGACCGCTCCTGGTACAACCGGGCGGGTGTCGAGCGGGTGATGGGCTTCTGCACGGAGGAGGAGTACCAGCGGTTCCTGCGGCAGGCGCCGATGTTCGAGCGGATGCTCACCGACGACGGCATCCTGCTGGTGAAGTTCTGGTTCTCCGTCTCCCGTGCCGAGCAGCGCACCCGTTTCGCCATCCGGCAGGTCGACCCGGTACGCCGCTGGAAGCTGTCGCCGACGGACCTGGCCTCGCTGGACCGCTGGGACGAGTACACGACCGCGAAGGTCGAGATGTTCCGTGCCACGGACACGCCGCACGCCCCGTGGACGGTGGTGAAGAACAACGACAAGCGGCGCGGCCGCCTGGAGGCGATGCGCAGCCTGCTCGACCGCTGCGCCTACCCGCTCAAGGACCACACCGTCGTGGGCACGCCGGACCCGCTGATCGTCGGCTCGGCCGACACCCTGCTGGAACCCGGCGAGGAGCCCGCCGACCTCTCCCCCACTCCGCTGGCCGGTGACCGGCGCGGCCCCGGGCTCCATCCCGACCGCGGGGACCAACGGCCGGGTGGCGCCGCCTGAACGTCGCGCGTCGCCGCGACGACGCGCGAGGCGAACCGGTGTCGGCGTGAGATCCTCCGCCGACTCTGCGGCCCTGCGCCGCGTGGTGGCCAACTCTCCTTTCAGGGACAGCGATTCGTGAGAGCAGAGCAAGCAGACAGGACCGCACCCTGGGCGAAAGCCCTGGCTGCGGTCCTGCTCACGCCCGTACTGGTCGTCGTCTGCGCGTTCGCCGTCGGCCGGTTCCGTGAGTCCCGCCGGGAACACGAGGCCTTCGACGCCTTTACGCCGCGCTGAGCGGCACGGCCGCGGACGTCGTTCCGCCGGAGCCGGCGGTTCCGGCCCCGACCCTGACCGGCCACGAACGCTCCGGCGGTCACGACGGCCCGATCCGGCCGAGGGTGATGTACGCGTACGACTCCCCCTCCCGGGGCTCGCGGTTCCACGAGCGGGTGGTGAGACTGTGGAGCCGTCCCCGGGTCACCGCGTAACGGGGTAGGTGGAGCCCGAACTCGTCGCCGATCGCGGCCAGGGCGCGACGTTCGCCCGCTTGCCCGTGACCGGGGTCGTCCTGCTCCCCGCGGGTGAACAAGGGTTCCGGGTCGAGCGTCGCGGGGACCGCGCCGGAGCGCTCGATCTCCGTGCCGCGCACGGTGAACGCGTACCGCTCCACGCCGTCCTCCGCGACCGACAGGTGGAAGACGGCGGGGTCCCCTCCCGGATGGCGGGCGGGAGTGCTCCACACGACCACCGCACGCGACCCGTGGGACGCCTCCACCGCGGGCGAGACGTATCGCTCGTGCGGCCCCGAGGGCGGGTGCGGCTCGAAGGCGAACGCCCAGCCCTCGCCACCCCGGCCCACGACTGTCCTCGCCCGGTCCTCCCAGGGCTGCTCGCCCTCGTTCCGGCGGCCGCTGAAACGGACCCGCCCCGCGTCGGCCAACTCGCCCATGGCGGCGCCCTCCTCGCCGATCAGCGCGGGCAGGCCGGCCGGCTCCACACCCTCCACCCAGAGGCACCGGTACCCGGCCGGTACCTGCCGGTAGGGCGCCGGCTCGGTGAGCCAGGTCAGTCCCGGCGGGTCGAGGTCCAGGTCCCCGGCGAGAGCCGGCGCGGGACCGGATCCGCCGGCCCGAGGTGTGGCCAGCAACGCCGCTCCCCGCTCCGGTGTGAGCAGGGAGCCGAGCACCGGATCGCCGAGCAGCCCCACCGGGGCGATCAGGTCGGGACCGGGCCGCACCCACGCGGGGAGCGCGGTCCGCAGCGTCCGCCACGCCGCGTCGGTGTCACCCCAGCGGGCCAGCTCCCGTGCCCGCGCCACCGCCTCGCCGAAGGGTCCGGTCGGCCGGTACCGGTAGGTTCCGTCCTCCATCGGATCCAGGATCGACGCCTCGGCGTCCGGTACCCGCGCGGCGACCATGCGCCGCGTCCACTCGCTCGGCCGACCGCGCACCCCGCTCTCCGCCGCCACCAGCGCGGGCACCAGGTCGGCGCTGTACCGGGGATCGTCCAGCAACCGGTGGAACGCGGTCCTGTACGGCCGTCCTGCCAGCTGCCAGATCTGTTCGAGCATGCCGCGTGCGCCCGGACGGCCGAACTCCGCTGCCTCCGCGAGCAGGTGCTCCGCCTCCTCCCAACGACCGGACAGTGCCGCGTCCCGGGCCCGGGCCACCCGTGCGTCCTGCTCCCGGGTCGTGGTGTTCACGAACGGCCGCCCGCTGTCCACGGTCCGTCCGTGGAACGCCCGGTACATCGCCTCCATGTACGCCCTGAACGACGGGTACCGCGTCGGGTACTCCCCACCCCAACCCTGGTACACGTACAGGGCCCATTCCCCGTCCGGGTCCGTGTCTCCGGGGTCGAGGAGGGCGTGGCAGCCGTCGTCGCCCTCGGTCTCCAGGCGCAGCGCCCGCCGCCACATGCCGGCGAGCAGCACCTCCGGGTCCGCCGGGTCGTCGTCCAGGGACTCCTCGTACATCTCGGCGTGCCCGTACCGGTCGTCGAACCGGTCGACGTCCTGGACACCGCCGAGCCGGTACACGGAGGCGATGGCGCCCACCCACCACCCGTCGCTGGCGGCCAGGAACCCCCGGTAGGACGGCGGCAGCCGCATGCCCAGCCGCCGCTCCGCCGCCGCGATCGTCTCCTCGGCCGCGGCCGGTCGGCCAAGCACGGAGGGCTCGTCACGCTCCGGGTCGGGATCCCACTCCTCCTGCCAGCGATGCAGGAAGGATGGCCAGTCGAACGTCTCGTCGATCATGCCGGGATCGTTCCATCCGGCACCGACATCGCCGCCGCCGAGCAGCCCGTTCTCGCAGGAAGCCCAGGTCAGAGCTGGTGCGTTCGCCGCGGGGAGCATGACGGGCCGGCCGACACCCACTCTTCCGCGCAACCCATTGACCACTCCGTGCACGCGCCGTACCGTCAAGAACTGTTCACATACACGAACATGATTCATTGTACTGAATTCCCTTGACCGGGAATCGGCCCTTCACCACCGCACCAACCCCCCAACAGGTGCCTGCGGAGGACGCCGCAGGCGGTGAAAGGAACAGCCAGTGCGTACCAAGAATCAGCACGTCAGAAGGCGTGGCGGCCGTACCGCCGCCGTCTTCGTCGCTGCGGTTTCCCTCCTCGTCGCGGGCCTCACGGCCCTCTTCGCGACCGGTTCGGCCTCGGCGGCACCCGCCGCAGGCTCGTACAGCCTGAAGAACTTAGCAAGCGGCCTGTGTCTGGGAGTGCCGGGCGCCTCGACGTCCGCGGGCACGCAGCTCGCCCAGACCCCCTGCACCGGAGCCGCGAGCCAGACCTGGAAGCTCACCGCCTCCGGAAGCGGCTACACGCTGGCCGCCGCGCACAGCGCCAAGTGCGCCGGCGTGCGGGACGCCTCCACCAGCGCGGGAAAGGCCGTGGAGCAGCAGAACTGCGCCGGGACCGCCACCCAGGTGTGGACCCTGACGTCGGTCAGTGGCAACACCTACCGGGTCGTCAACAGCAACGGCGGCAAGTGCCTCAACGTCAAGGACAGTTCGACCGCCTCCGGTGCTCTGGTGCAGCAGAACTCCTGCGACTCCGTGACGAGCAAGAGCTGGACCTTCACGGCGTCCGGCACCGTCCCCACCGATCCGCCGACCACCCCGACGACCCCGCCGACCAACCCGACGGACCCGCCCACGAACCGGCCGTCGTGGCCGACCGCCAACGGCAGCCAGGCGGTCTCGGCGACCATCGAGGTCTCGGGCACGTACGACGGTGGCATGAAGCGCCTCTACGGCAGCGGCGATCTGGGCAGCGGCGGGCAGGACGAGGACCAGCCCCCGATCATCAAGCTGGCGGACGGCGCCACCCTGCAGAACGTCATCCTCGGCGCTCCGGCCGCCGACGGTGTGCACTGCGCGGGCACCTGCACCATCAAGAACGTCTGGTGGGAGGACGTGGGCGAGGATGCCGCGACCTTCCGCGGCGGCTCCTCCTCGACGGTCCGTACGATCGACGGCGGTGGCGCGAGGCTGGCCGAGGACAAGGTGTTCCAGCACAACGGCGTCGGCACCCTGGTCGTGAAGAACTTCCAGGTCGACGACTTCGGCAAGCTGGTCCGTTCCTGCGGCAACTGCTCCACGCAGAACGCCCGCCACATCCAGCTGCAGAACATCTGGGCGACCGCGCCGGGCACCAGCCTGGTCGGTATCAACACCAACTACGGTGACACGGCCCGGATCTCGGACGTCACGATCTACGAGGACGAGGGCCGTGACATGAAGATCTGCACCAAGTACAAGGGCACGACGAGCGGTGAGCCGAGCGAGATCGGCTCGGGTGCGGACGGCACGTACTGCATCTACTCCGCGTCGGAGATCACGTACGTCGACTGAGCAGCGGTGTGCCCGTCCGGGCCCGTCCCTCCCCGCCGCGCCGGGAGGGACGGGCCCTCCGCGATCGGGCTCTCCGCGATCGGGCCCTCGGGGTTCGAGCCCTCCGGGTTCGGACCGTCGGGGCTCGGTCCTCCCGGTTCGGTGCGTGGTCAGCCGACCTCGGTGACCTTGCCGTCGGCGACCTCGACCCGGCGCGTGGTGCGCACCGCCTCCAGCATCCGCCGGTCGTGGGTCACCAGGAGCAGCGTCCCCGTGTACGCCTCCAGGGCCGACTCCAGCTGCTCGATGGCCGGCAGGTCGAGGTGGTTGGTCGGCTCGTCCAGGACCAGCAGATTGACCCCCTTGCCCTGGAGCAGGGCGAGACCCGCGCGGGTGCGCTCGCCGGGCGAGAGCGTGGTCGCGGGCCTCAGCACATGCGCGGCGCGCAGGCCGAACTTGGCGAGGAGCGTGCGCACCTCGGCGGGCTCGGTGTCGGGGACGGCGGCGCAGAAGGCGTCCAGCAGGGTCTCCGTGCCGTGGAAGAGCTTGCGCGCCTGGTCCACCTCTCCCACCACCACGCCCGACCCGAGCGAGGCGTGGCCCGAGTCCGGCGACAGCCTGCCGAGCAGGGCGGCGAGCAGGGTGGACTTGCCCGCACCGTTGGCGCCGGTGATGGCGACCCGGTCGGCCCAGTCGATCTGCAGGGTGGCCGGTCCGAACACGAAGTCACCCCGGGCCACGACGGCGTCACGCAGGGTGGCCACCACGGAGCCGGAGCGCGGCGCGGAGGCGATCTCCATCCGCAGCTCCCACTCCTTGCGGGGCTCCTCGACGACATCGAGACGCTCGATCATGCGCTGGGTCTGCTTGGCCTTGGCCGCCTGCTTCTCACTGGCCTCGCTGCGGAACTTGCGGCCGATCTTGTCGTTGTCGGTGGCCTTGCGCCGGGCGTTCTTGACGCCCTTGTCCATCCATCCCCGCTGCATCTGGGCACGGCCTTCGAGCGCGGATCGCTTGTCGGCGTACTCCTCGTACTCCTCGCGCGCGTGGGAGCGGGCGCGTTCGCGTTCCTCCAGATAGGAGGCGTACCCACCGCCGTAGAGGTTGATCTGCTGCTGGGCGAGATCCAGTTCCAGGACCTTGGTGACCGTACGCATCAGGAACTCGCGGTCGTGGCTGACCACCACGACGCCGGCCCGCAGCCCCGAGACGAAGCGCTCCAGGCGTTCCAGACCGTCGAGGTCGAGGTCGTTGGTGGGCTCGTCGAGGAGGAAGACGTCGTAGCGCGAGAGGAGCAGCGAGGCCAGTCCGGCGCGTGCGGCCTGTCCGCCGGAGAGGGCGGTCATCGGAAGGTCGAGGCCGACGGTGAGGCCGAGGTCGGCGGCGACCTCCTCGGCACGGTCGTCCAGATCGGCCCCGCCGAGCGCGAGCCAGCGCTCCAGGGTCTCCGCGTAGGCGTCGTCGGCGCCGGGCGCCCCGTCGACCAGCGCCTGGGTCGCGGCATCCATCGCGGCCTGGGCGTCGGCCACCCCCGTGCGGCGGGCGAGGAACTCCCGCACGGACTCCCCCGGGCGGCGCTCGGGTTCCTGCGGGAGGTGGCCGATGGTGGCGGTGGGCGGGGAGAGCCGGAGCTCGCCCTCCTCGGGCCGGTCGAGCCCGGCGAGCAGGCGGAGCAGCGAGGACTTACCGGCACCGTTGGCTCCCACGAGACCGATCACGTCCCCGGGCGCGACGACGAGGTCGAGTCCCGTGAAGAGGGTGCGGTCACCGTGTCCGGCGGCGAGTTCCTTGGCGACGAGGGTGGCAGTCATCAGGGGGCTGATCCTAACGAACGGGGACGTGGCCTCCGGTCCCGCCGTCGCTCACCCCGGAGGGCGACCGCCCCCCACCGACACGCGCGAGCGGCGGCGGGCGAACCGAAGCCCCGTCGACAGACGAGCCCTCGGTTCCTCCCCAGCCGCCGATCCCCTGACGGAGAGCATCGCTCAGGCAACTCGGCGCCACGAAGAAGCCCTCCATTTGTGAGGACAGGCATGGGACGCCCGTCACGTACGAAAGAAGTTAGAAGCCGCACCCGGAGCAACCAGTCCACTTGAGCAGGGGCGATGCCTCTCTCCTGACGAGCTGGCGATATCCCCCTACGATCCAGCATCGTAGGTCACATCTTTGCTTTGCGATTTCGCCGTGGCTAAGAATTGCACTCGTCGCTCAGCAAGCCGCGTCTTTCCGACCG